>NZ_QSQJ01000031.1:20795-47060 GCF_003436715.1 Prevotella sp. TF12-30
TAGTAGGTGGCGCCAATGCGAGTACTGTTTCTACCTCAAACACATTGGGTGCAGCTATGATTGCACAGCAAGGTGCTGTTTGTAAGGGTGTGGTAAAGGATGCTACCGGTGAGCCTATTATTGGTGCTTCAGTATCAGTGAAAGGTACTAAGAATGCTACCGTTACCGATTTGGACGGCAATTTTACCCTCACTGGTGTAACCAAGGGTACTACAATCGTTATCTCTTATATCGGTTTCGTGAACAGTGAAGTAAAGTGGAACGGCACAAGCCTCAACGTTACTCTTGCTGAGGATACTCAGGGTCTGGAAGAAGTCGTTGTTGTAGGTTACGGTACACAGAAGAAGGTAAACCTCTCTGGTGCTGTTGCCAACGTGGATGGTAAGGTATTGGAAAACCGTCCTATCACCAACATCGGTCAGGGTCTTCAGGGTGTAGTTCCTAACTTGAACGTATCTATGAACAGTGGTGGTGCTCCTGGTGCCAGCTCTAGCTACAATATCCGTGGTAACACGTCTTTGAACGGCGGTAGCCCATTGGTATTGGTTGATAACGTTCAGATGGATGCCAACCTCGTGAATCCAGAAGACGTTGAGTCTATCTCTGTATTGAAGGATGCTTCTTCTGCAGCCATCTATGGTGCACGTGCAGCATACGGTGTGATTTTGATTACTACCAAGAAGGGTCGCAAGAGCGACAAGCCAACCATCTCTTTCAACGCTACAGGCTACTGGCAGAGCCCTGCCAAGTCATACCACAACGTTAATTCCATGCAGTACCTCAAGATGATGGATGAGGCTAACAAGAATGACGGTGGTTCAGGCCGATACTTCAAGGATCAGGTTTATAAATATACAGAGGAATACTTTAACGGAACCCGTAAGGATCCTGTATTCTTCGACGAGGCATACGACAAGGCAAAGTATGGCTATTGCGGCAATACCGACTGGTGGAATGAGCTTTACAAGACTTCATTCTCTCAGATTTACAATGCCAGCATCAGCGGCGGTAACGACCGTACTACCTACTATGCATCTCTGGGTATGAACGACCAGAAGGGTATCTTGACAGCTGGTGACGATAAGTACAAGAAGTACAACGCTAACGTAAACATCTCTTCTAACATTACCAAGTGGTTGAATGTAAGCGCTAAGATTACTCATACCTATACATCAGAGCTTCACCCTACCGGTGGTACTACAGCTATGAATCCTACAGCTTACTCAGGTTTGAGCGCATACTCAGGTATGATGAAGAACGACTTGAGCCCATTGATGCCAGTAAAGCATCCTGATGGACACTATGCAGGTCAGGGTAGCTACACCAACCCTATCGCTATCATGGAGCAGGGTGGTAACGCCAAGTATCGCCAGAACGACTTGTGGATGACTGGTGCCGTACGCATCACTCCTATCAAGGGTCTCGTGATCAATGCTGACTATACATGGAACTTCTACGGCAGAAACGCTAACGAGCACGTACGTAACTTCTACGACTATACAGCCGTTCCAGGTACAGAGAACTACTATCCTTGGACTAACCCAAGCAGTATCACCGTATCTAACTACGATGACTACTATCAGGCATTCAACGTATTTGCTGAGTACTCACTGTCTTTGGCAGAGAAGCATAACTTCAAGGTGCTCGTAGGTTACAACCAGGAGAAGAAGCACAACAAGTATCACTGGGTAGGTCGCAAGAACCTCATCGACAACGATACTCCACAGATCAACCTCGCATACGGTGATATTTCTACCAGCGGTAGCGAGAGCATGTGGGCAACCAATGGTCTCTTCTTCCGTTTCAACTACGACTTCATGGGCAGATACCTCTTCGAGTTCAACGGTCGTGAGGATGGTTCTTCTAAGTTCGCTAAGGGTAACCGCTATGCGTTCTTCCCTTCAGGCTCTATCGCTTGGCGTGTATCAGAGGAGAAGTTCTTCGAGCCATTGCGCAGCTGGTGGGACAACCTGAAGATCCGCGGATCTTACGGTTCTCTGGGTAACCAGAACGTATCTGGTAACTTCCCTTACCTGGCTACCTATGGTGTGAGCACCAAGGCTGGCGTATTGCTCGGCGGCACACGCCCAGTAGCTGTTTACGCTCCTGGCTTGGTAAGTAGCTCATTTACATGGGAGACTGTTAACCAGCTCGACCTCGGTATCGATGCAACATGGCTCAACAACCGACTGAGTGCATCTTTCGACTGGTATCGCCGTGACACCAAGGATATGTTGACCAGAGGTGCTACCCTGCCTTCTGTGCTCGGTACTAGCGTGCCAAGAAGCAACGCTGCCAACATGAAGACCACAGGTTGGGAAGTTTCTGTAGAGTGGAACGATCGCTTAAGCTGCGGTTTGGGCTATCACATCAAGGGTGTATTGTCTGACTATCAGTCTGAAATCACCAAGTACTCTAATGATGCAAAACTCCTCGGCGACCACTATGTAGGTGAGAAGATTGGCGAAATCTGGGGTTTGGTATCTAACGGACTCTTCCAGAGCGACGAGGAAGCAGCCAAGTGGGATCAGAAGGCTATCAACGGCGGCCACTGGAGTGCAGGTGACGTGAAGTTTGAAGATATCGATGGTGACGGCAAGGTAACTTGGGGCGAAGGTACAGTAGATAAGCCAGGCGACCGCAAGATTCTCGGTAACTCAACTCCTCGCTATGCATACGGTATCACAGCAGGTGCTGACTACAAGGGCTTCGACTTCGAGATGTTCTGGCAGGGTATCGGTAAGCGCGACTACTTCGGTGGTTGGGGTGGTGCCCAGTTCTGGGGCTTCACAGACGAGTGGTGTACTCCACAGACCACCTCTCTCGACTACTGGACAGAGGATAATCGTGATGCTTACTTCCCAAAACTCCATCACTACAGTGTAAATGGCAGTAACCACAATACCTCTTCACGCTATATGCTGAATGCTGCATACTTGCGTTTGAAGAACGTAACTTTGGGTTATACTGTTCCATCTAGCTTGTTGAAGAAGGTAGGTATTGCTCGCCTCAGAGTATTTGTACAGGGTGAAAACCTCCTGACATTGACTCCAATGAAGGTGAAGTTTGCTGATCCTGAAACACTTGGTAACATGACTTACCCTATCAACAAGAAGATCTCTGTTGGTTTGAACTTAACATTATAATGTTCGAGAGTTAGGAAAGAGTGTATTATTAATGCTTAAATAGACAGACAATGAAAATTAAAAATATATTCATTTTGAGTATGATGGCCGGTATGACACTTGCATCTTGCAACTATACCGATTTGAGCCCACAAGACTCATTTACAGATAAATCATACTGGAAGAGCGCCAACGACCTCAAGATGTACGCCAATGGTATCTACAGCAACATGCTGGCTGGTGCTTCTTCTACTCTTGATGGCGAGAGTGATAACTTTGTAACCAATAGCCCAAGTGGTTATTTGTTCAACAACTACACCGTTCCAACATCAGGCGGTGGCTGGGGCTGGGGTAACGTGCGTAGCTGCAACTACTTCCTGAAGCGTTATCAGACTGCTTCTGGCTCTGAGGCTGACATCAACAAGTATGTAGCTGAGGTTCGTTTCTTCAGAGCACAGGATTACTATAGCAAGATCCGTAATTTCGGTGATGTGCCTTGGTATGAGTCTGACCTCCAGACAGGTGATGAGGCAGAGCTCTTCAAGGGTCGTGACCCACGCAACTTCGTATTGAAGAAGGTAATCGAGGACTTGGAGTTCGCTATCCAGTGGCTCCCAGAGAAGACTATGGCTGAAAAGGGTCGTCTGCACAAGGATGCTGCCCGCACCCAGTTGGCTCGCGTTTGTCTCTACTACGGTACTTATATGAAGTATCACCACGAGGCTGGTTCTGAGGGCTTGACAGCAGAAAGCTTGATTACAAAGGCTAAGGAGCTGACCGACGAGATCATCAACAGCGGTAAGTATGAAATCGTAAAGGGTACTGACGCAGGTGCCGGCACAAGAGCATACGAGGGTTATCCACTCAGCTATGCCAACCTGTTTGTTCAGGAAGACCTTTCTGACAACAAGGAGGCTATTTTGGCACGCTTCTACGAGACAGGTGTCCTTACCCACGAGACTGGCCGTCAGGCTGGTGGCAATGGTATGGGCTTGAGCAAGGACTTCATCGAGTCGTTCCTGATGAAGGATGGTACTCCTATCTATAACGAGGGTTCTGGCTACGAGGGTGATGACAATCTGGAAGAAGAGATTGCCAACCGCGATCCACGTCTCTATCAGCTCATCGACAACAACCACAAGCCATTCTGGCTCCGCAACAACAAGCAGGTGCAGAACAAGATGCCAGACTGCTCTGTTTCTGGTGGTGTAACAGGTTATCCATGTACCAAGTTCCACTCTGCTGACGAGACTCAGTGGCAGGCTCGCAACACCTCTTACGACTGGTTCATCTACCGTTATGCAGAGGTATTGCTCATCAACGCCGAGGCTAATGCCGAGTTGGGTACATGCACTCAGGCTGTTCTTGACAAGACCATCAACCAGCTTCGTGACCGTGTAGATATGGCTCACCTCACCGTGAACCCAGTTGCCGACCAGAAGCCTATCAACTATGGTTATGAGCTTTCTAACCTGCTCTACGAGATTCGTCGTGAGCGCCGTATCGAGTTGGTTGGCGAAGGTTTCCGTATGGACGACTTGAAGCGCTGGAATGCGATGAAGTTGTTGGAGAATCCTCTTACTACTCTGGGTATCCGTGTTACCGACAAGGTGAAGGAGCAGTATAACGGGATCTACGCTTTCGATAACAGCAACACCCGCGTATATAACGGCAAGACATATCTCCGCATCTACGCAGAGAGCTATGACGATGCTGCAGGTCGCAAGTGGTCAGACAACGATCGTCGTTGGTTGTATCCATTGCCAATCGACCAGTTGGCTTTGAACAAGAACCTGACCCAGAACCCAGGATGGACAGAATAACTATTTATCACAATAATGAGTTTTAGAATAGGCTTATAGTAAGATTAGGTTTATAAGATAAGTTTTTAAATTTGGTTCATTTATTGACTTACACTATTCTATAAATGAAAACTGATCGTATGCCCTTTTGCTGTGAAGCAAGAGGGCATATCTTTTTTATAGCCACTACAAAGCCTAATTGCACCCTTATTCTCCACTTAGCATTATCGACTATAAATAACTTTACAAGTCAAATGCAATGAAAATAACTACACCTAAACAACATATAGAGGGCAAGCGATACTTTAGCCAAATCGGACGAAAAAACACCGATTTGGCTAATATATAAGGAATACTTTAGCCAAATCGAGTTAAAAAACATTGATTTGGCTAAAGTATCGTTTGCTTTTTCAAATAATTATCGTATTTTTGCACCGTAACAAATTATCTTATTCAAGCGATATGGAGCAAATTATAGGACGAAAAACGGAAATCAGACAGCTTACCGAGTATTACCATTCAGGAAAGGCTGAGTTTGTGGCAGTGTATGGAAGAAGGCGCATCGGCAAGACTTATCTGGTGCATAATCTATTCAAGGATGAATTTGCCTTTGAGATGTCTGGGTCTATTGATGCACCAGCCGAGGCTCAATTGTCTAATTTTGGCTATGCTTTGCGTGAATTTGGCGACCCAAAGCTGCCTTTGCCTTCTAATTGGACAGAGGCATTTGAGATTTTGAAGCAAATGCTGAAGTCGAAGTTGGGAGGTAAGCGCATACTGCTTTTTATAGACGAGTTGCCTTGTCTTGATACTCCCAAGTCTAATTTCCAGCAGGCTTTTGAGCATTTTTGGAATAGTTGGGCGGCTAATCAGAATGAGATTATGCTTGTGGTTTGTGGCAGTGCCACATCGTGGATGATTTCTAATCTCATAGATAGCCATGGCGGACTTCATAATCGTATTACGCATGAGATGTACTTGGCTCCATTTACACTAGGTGAGACGGAGGAATTTCTCCAGGCGAATGGATTCTTGTGGCCACGTCTTTCCATCTTGCAGATTTATAGCATGATGGGTGGAGTGCCTTACTATCTGAGCTTGCTGGACAAGACGCAAGGTGTGGAGGCTAATGTAGATCGATTGTTCTTTGCTGAACGTGGTGAACTGAAACGAGAGTATGATAGGCTGTATTCTTCTTTGTTCCGAAACTCGGAAATCTATATGAGAGTGATAGAAACGCTGGCAAAATGTAAGCAAGGCATGACTCGCAAGGAAATTTCTACGCATCTGAATTTGAAGTCGGGTGGAACATTGACCAAGGTGCTTCGGGAATTGATCAACTGTGACTTTGTAAGAGGTTATAATACGCGTGAAAAGAAAATCAAGCAAAAAGACCAGATTTACCAGCTCACGGACTTATACACCTTATTTTATATGTCCTTCTGTCATCCTGGTACCACGGATGTAGCTTACTGGACGCATCAGATGGGCAAGCCTCGCCAAAACACATGGTATGGCTTGGCATTTGAACGTATCTGTATGTTGCATATTCCTCAGATAAAGAAGAGTTTAGGCATTGAGCAAATCTATACGGAGTATTATTCCTGGCGAAGCAAGTGCTCTACACCTGCGGCGCAGATAGACTTGCTGATAGAGCGAGCTGACCATCTGATTAATCTCTGTGAAATCAAGTATTCGCAGTCTCCTTATAGCATAACGAAGGAGGAAGAGCTTCGTATAAGAACTCGTATGGCTGATTTCGTAGAAGAGACGGGAGTACGTCATGGCATCTTGCCTACTTTGATAACTACGTTTGGTATTCGTCCTACAGCCCATTCGGCAATAGCACAGGTGCAACTCACCATGGATGATTTGTTTACATAAAAATGATAGTTAAAGAATAACATTCTGGGTGGCTCTCGGAATTGAAAGCCGCCAGTAGCTTGGTGACGTATTCCACATCATACTGCGGAAAGGGCAATACTAGCATGCCCAGGCATTAAAATCATAAAAAACTTGCATTTTATTTTGTAATGTGCTAAAATAAATGTAATTTTGCACCTTGAATGGGGTTTTACCTTATTATATTTAAGAAAAGAAACAAAATAATTAGATAAAGACAATGGAATACAACTTCAGAGAAATCGAGAAGAAATGGCACCAGAAATGGGTCGAAAACAAGACCTACAAGGTGACAGAAGATGAAAACAAGAAGAAATTCTATGTGCTCAACATGTTCCCTTATCCATCAGGAGCTGGTTTGCACGTAGGTCACCCACTTGGTTATATCGCTAGCGATATCTATGCCCGCTACAAGCGTTTGAACGGATTCAACGTACTGAACCCTATGGGTTACGATGCTTACGGATTGCCTGCTGAGCAGTATGCTATCCAGACAGGTCAGCACCCAGAGGTTACTACCGTAGCCAACATCAACCGCTATCGTGAGCAGCTCGACAAGATTGGCTTCTGCTTCGATTGGGACCGTGAGGTTCGTACCTGCGACCCTAAGTATTACCATTGGACTCAGTGGGCTTTCCAGAAGATGTTCAACTCATTCTTCTGCAACAGCTGCCAGAAGGCTCAGCCTATCGAAAAGCTCATCAAGCGCTTCGAGGAGAAGGGTTCTGCTGACTTGAACGTGGCTCAGAACGAGCAGATTGACTTCACAGCAGAGGAGTGGAACAGCTTCGACGACATGAAGAAGCAGCAGATCCTGATGAACTACCGCATCGCTTACCTCGGCGAGACGATGGTAAACTGGTGCCCAGGTCTGGGTACTGTGCTTGCCAACGACGAGGTAGTAAACGGCGTAAGTGAGCGTGGCGGTTATCCTGTCATCCAGAAGAAGATGCAGCAGTGGTGCTTGAGAACATCTGCCTACTCTCAGCGTCTGCTCGACGGTTTGGAGACCATCCAGTGGAGCGACAGTATCAAGGAAACCCAGAAAAACTGGATTGGCCGTTCTGAGGGTACAGAGGTAGTATTCTCAGTAAAGGACAGCGATGTGAAGTTCACCATCTTCACTACCCGTGCCGATACCATGTTTGGTGTAACCTTCATGGTTCTGGCTCCAGAGAGCGAGTATGTTCAGCAGGTAACTACTGCCGAGCAGAAGGAAGAGGTGGAGAAATATCTCGACTACGTGAAGAAGCGTACTGAGTTGGACCGTATGGCTAACCACAGCGTAACCGGTGTATTCTCAGGAAGTTATGCCATCAACCCATTCACCGGCGAGGCTATCCCAGTATGGATTTCAGAATATGTATTGGCTGGATATGGTACAGGTGCCATCATGGCTGTGCCAGCTCACGATAGCCGTGACTACGCCTTCGCCAAGCACTTCAACCTGCCTATCATTCCTCTTATCGAGGGTGCTGATGTTTCAGAGGAGAGCTTCGATGCCAAGGAAGGTATCGTAACCAACTCACCTGTGGCTGGCAAGGGCAGCATGGACGGCTTCTCTCTGAACGGACTCACCGTGAAGGAGGCTATCGCAGCTACCAAGAAGTTTGTTACCGAAAAGGGCATCGGCCGAGTAAAGGTAAACTATCGTCTCCGCGACGCCATCTTCTCTCGTCAGCGCTACTGGGGTGAGCCATTCCCTGTATATTACAAGGACGGAATGCCACAGATGGTTCCAGAGGAGTGCCTGCCACTCGAATTGCCAGAGATTGAGACCTACAAGCCAACAGAGACTGGCGAGCCTCCATTGGGCAGAGCCAAGAAGTGGGCTTGGGATGCTGAGAAGAAAGAGGTGGTTGACAAGAGTCTCGTAGATAACAAGACCGTATTCCCACTGGAGCTCAACACCATGCCAGGTTTCGCAGGTTCTTCTGCTTACTACCTGCGCTACATGGATCCTCACAACGATGAGGCTCTCGTAGGCAAGGAGGCTGATGAGTACTGGCAGAATGTAGATCTCTACGTAGGTGGTTGCGAGCATGCTACCGGTCACTTGATTTACTCTCGTTTCTGGAACAAGTTCCTCTTCGACATGGGCGTAAGCTGCAAGGAAGAGCCATTCCAGAAGCTGGTGAACCAGGGTATGATCCAGGGTCGCTCTAACTTCGTTTACCGCATCAACAGCGATGACCACGACAAGGCTCCTGTATTCGTAAGCTTGAACCTGAAGAAGGATTACGACGTAACCCCTATCCACGTAGATGTAAACATCGTAAACAACGACCAGCTCGACATCGAGGCATTCAAGGCTTGGCGCCCTGAGTATCAGAACGCTGAGTTTATCCTGGAAGATGGCAAGTACATCTGCGGATGGGCTATCGAGAAGATGAGCAAGAGTATGTTCAACGTGGTGAATCCAGATATGATTGTCGAGAAGTATGGTGCTGATACCCTGCGTCTCTACGAAATGTTCCTGGGTCCTGTAGAGGCAAGCAAGCCTTGGGATACCAACGGTATCGACGGTTGCCACCGCTTCCTGAAGAAGTTCTGGGGTCTGTTCTACGAGAACCGCACCGACAACTTCCTTCCATCAGCCGACGAGGCAGCGAAGCCAGAGAGCCTGAAGAGTGTTCACAAGCTCATCAAGAAGGTAAGCGAGGATATCGAGAAGTTCTCTTACAACACATCTATCTCAGCCTTCATGATTGCGGTGAACGAACTTGGTCAGCAGAAGTGCCGCAACAAGGAACTCCTCACAGACCTCGTCATCCTCATCGCTCCATTCGCTCCACACATCGCAGAAGAGTTGTGGGCAGCACTTGGCGGGCAGGGCAGCGTTTGCGATGCAGTATGGCCTAAGTATGATGAGCAGTATCTGAAGGAGAACGATATGCAGCTCACCATTTCCTTCAACGGTAAAGCTCGTTTCCAGATGACTTTCCCTGTGGATACTCCTAACGAGGAAATCCAGAAGCAGGTATTGGCAGACGAGAAGAGCCAGAAGTACTTGGAAGGATTCAACGTATTGAAGGTGATCATCGTACCAAAGAAGATCGTCAACGTAGTGTTGAAAAAGTAATTTATTGATAATATCCAGAAGGTCGTCTCATCTAAAAATGGGCGACCTTCTGCGCTTTAAAAATACGAGGAAAATATTATGCAAATAGCAATCAGTCAAAAAGTTAAGAATGAAATCAAGGACTATTTCTACATTACACTGGGTCTGTTGATTTATACATTTGGATGGACCATTTTTCTGCTTCCATACCAGATAGTAACGGGTGGCGTAACGGGTATCGCAGCCGTGATTTACTACGGCACAGGGATACCTATCTATTTGTCTTATTTTCTCATCAATGCCGCCTTGCTGCTGGCTGCGCTGAAGATTCTGGGATTCAAATTCATGGTGAAGACCATCTATGCCATCATCATGCTCTCCCTATTCCTGGCGCTGGCGCAAGACTGGATGATAGGTGAAAATGGCAAGATGGTACAGGTGCTGGGAGAGGGACAGGACTTCATGTCGCTCATCATCGGCTGTCTGTTTACAGGCTTGTCGCTCGCCATCGTCTTCCTGCACAATGGAAGTACGGGAGGAACGGATATCATCGCCGCCATCGTGAACAAATACCACAATATCTCGCTGGGCAGAGTGCTCATCTTCGTGGACCTCGTCATCGTGGGCAGTTCATTCTTCGTCTTCAATGCGAAACCCGATTTCACCACGATAGATGCTGTCAGAAAGGTAGTATTCGGTCTATGTACCATGGTGATAGAGAACCTGGTGCTCGACTATGTGATGAATGCCAAGCGAGAGAGTGTACAGTTCATGATTTTCAGCAAGAAGTATCAGGAGATAGCCAACGCCATCGGTACGCAGATGGACCATGGTGTGACGATTCTGGATGGCCACGGCTGGTACACCGGCGATGAGATGAAGGTGCTCTGTATTCTTGCCAAGAAGAACGAGAGCGTCACCATCTTCCGTATCGTCAAGATCATCGACCCGAATGCCTTTGTCAGCCAGAGTGCCGTCATCGGTGTGTATGGCGAGGGATTTGATGAAATGAAAGTGAAAATCAAGGAGAAAGACATTAAGAAAATCAAATAGTGATTATGAAGATAGTATTTGCAACCAATAACCAGCATAAGCTCCAGGAAATCCGCGACATCCTGGGCAGCGACTACGAGGTGGTTTCGCTGAAGGAGATAGAATGCGATGTGGATATTCCTGAAACAGGAAATACACTGGAGGAGAATGCCTTGCAGAAGGCGCAGTATGTTTACGACCATTATCACCTGAGCTGCTTTGCCGATGATACCGGTCTGGAAGTAGAGGCGCTGGATGGTGCGCCGGGTGTTCACAGCGCCCGCTATGCTGAAGGTACCGACCACGACAGCGAGGCAAACATGGCTAAACTGCTCAGAGAACTAAATGGAAAGGAGAACAGAAAGGCCCGATTCCGTACCGTGATCTGCTACATCGAGAAGAAGGATGTCTGCCCTTGCGGCTGCACCAGCATCAAGAAAATCCATCAGTTTGACGGCATCGTAAACGGTTCTATCGCTACCGAAAAGCACGGCACCGAAGGTTTCGGCTACGACCCGATCTTCGTTCCGGAAGGCTACGACCAGAGTTTCGCCCAGCTGGGTGAGGAAATCAAGAACGGCATCAGCCATAGAGCCAGAGCCGTGGCTAAACTGGCTGAATACTTAAAGAACAAAAATGATTAATACCCTTTCGATATTAATCCCTACATATAATAATGTATGCGTTGAGCTTGTAAAATCCCTGCAAGCTCAAGCATCGTTATTGTATTCATCTTCAGATTCTCTCTCTTCATCTTCTGATTCTTTCTCTTCATCCTCTCATTTCGAATACGAAATATTAGTCGCCGATGATGGTTCTACAGATGAAAGAACCATAGAAGGCAACCGTATCATCAACACCCTCCCCCATTGCCGCTACATCGAGAGAAAAGAGAACGTGGGCAGGGCTGCCATCCGCAACTTCCTGGCAAGGGAGGCGAAATATACCTGGCTGCTTTTTATCGACAGCAACATGAACGTAATCAGCCATCAGTATCTTGCCAATTATCTAAAAGAAAAAGAAAGCGATGTGGTCTATGGAGGATATCAGATAAAGAGGGATGCTGAAACCAAAGAACGGCTGAAATATAACCTGCGATACATTTTCGAATCTGCCGGCACGCAGAACGGAAATCATCTCCAGCGACAGGCTAACCCCTATGCAGACTTTCACACCTCCAACTTTATCGTGAAGCGAAGCATCCTGCTGAAACACCCATTCGATGAACGTTTTTCCCACTATGGATATGAAGATGTGCTTTGGGGCAAGAATCTAAAAGACAATCACATACCGATTCTTCACGTGGATAATCCACTAGGTTATGAACACTTTATAGGCAACATGTCGTTTCTCTATAAAACAGAGGAAAGCCTGCGTACCCTCTATCAGTTCAGAAATGAACTGCAGGGCTATTCCAAAATCATCGACTATGCCCACAAGCTGAAAAGATGGTATCTCTATCCACCTTGCCAGTATCTCTTTCCGCTGCTGAGTCTGCCAATAAAAGCCAGGCTCACAGGCAATAAACCCAGTATTTTTATGTTTAATATATATAAGTTATTATATTATATACATTTAGATAGATGAGAAAGAAAATATGGATACTCCTCTCGTTCCTGATCCTTCAGGTTGCCACTTTCCAGAGCAGCGCCGCCATCGGCGACTGGAAAGCCTATATGGCGTACAGCGAAGTGCAGGAAATAGAAGAAGCCGGCAACTGGATATTCGTGCAGGCTTCCAGCAATCTCTATGCTTACAACAGAAACGACCAGAGCATTCAGACCTTCAGTAAGATGGATTTCCTGAACGACTGCGATATCCAGCACATCGCTTACAACAAGACTGCCAAGCGGCTGCTCATCCTCTACAGCAATGCCAACATCGACCTGATGAACGCCCAGAACTGGAGCGTGCAGAATCTGCCGGATTACTATGCTGCCACCATCACGGGCGACAAGACCATCAACGATATCTATATGTATGGCAAATTCGCCTATCTCTGCTATGGTCTGGGCATCATCAAGCTCAATATGGCGGATGGGGAAATCAGCGATACGTATCAACTGGGATTCAAGGTGAACTGGTGCGAAATCAGGGATAACCAGATCTATGCCTACAGCCAGGAGGAGGGTACCTATCGCGCTGCCCTCTCTGACAACCTGCTCGACAGAAACCGATGGAGCAAGGTGGGGGCTTACACCGCTCCCAAGAAAGAGGACAAGAGCGAACTGATGAAGCTGGTAAGCAGCCTGTTGCCAGGAGGTCCGAAGTATAATCATTTCTGGTATATGAAGTTTATCCACAACCAGCTCTATACCTGCGGCGGCGCCTTTCTTTCGGGAATTTCTCTTGATACCCGTCCCGGTACCATCCAGGTATTGAACCGGGACAACTGGACCATCTATCAGGATGACATCAGGAATACGACGGGTTACCAGTATCAGGATATCAACTGTGTAGAACCGGATATCCACGATCCGAACCATGTGTTTGCTTCGGGCAGAACCGGACTCTATGAGTTTACAGACGGCAAACTGACACATTATTATAATAAGGACAACAGTATCCTGGAAGCTGCCGTGGATAGAGGTACGGTACTGGACAACAACTATGTGCTGGTGCATAGTCTGCTATCGGATGAAAACGGAAAGCTGTGGATTCTCAACAGTCAGGCTACCCACCGCTCCATCATCGAGATGAAAGACAACCAGTTGGTAGCCCACGACCAGAAGACATTGAACCCGAACGGCTACAGTCTTTCGGCGATGACGGGTCTGATGAAGGACAGGCAGGGCAGGCTCTGGTTCGTGAATGACAATCATGAAACTCCAGCCATCGTCTGCTATCAGCCGGAAACTGATGAGGTGAAGATGTTCAGCAAGCCCTTCACCAACCAGGATGGTGCTGAAATCAATCTCTATTACATCAGATGCATCAAGGAAGACCTGGAGCATAATCTGTGGATAGGAACCGACCAGGGACCTTTCTACATCACTCCGCATATCCTGGATGATACGCAGCCAACGCTTACCCAGGTGAAAGTGCCGAGAAACGACGGTACCAATTATGCCGACTATCTGCTGGGCGGTGTGGATATTACCTGCATGGCAGTGGATCAGGCAAACAGAAAATGGTTTGGTACCAGCAACAACGGTATCTATCTCATCAGCGCCGACAATATGGAGCAGATTCATCACTTCACGGCAACCAACAGTAAGCTGCTGTCGAACAACATCGAATCGCTCGCCATCAACGATGCTACCGGTGAGGTGTTTATCGGAACCAACAAGGGTCTCTGCTCCTATATGAGCGATGCTACCGCCACCAACGAAGAGATGACCCAAGACAATGTATGGGCTTATCCGAACCCGGTAAAGCCAGACTATACAGGACTCATCACCATCACCGGTCTGTCGCTGGATGCGGATGTAAAGATAGTCAGTACCAGCGGAACCCTGGTGAATCAGGGCAGAAGCAACGGCGGCACCTATACCTGGAACGGCTGCGACCAGAAAGGCAGAAGAGTGGCTAGCGGAATCTATATGGTGGAAACCGCTACCAGCAACGGAGAGAAGGGTACCGTCTGCAAAATAGCCATCATCAGATAAAAGAGACAGCATCTTCTATCAGAAATATCAAGAGAACAAGCAATGAAACTCAGTATCATCATCCCCGTATATCGTGCCGAAGATACGCTCGAAAGATGTATCGGGAGTATCCTGCAGCAATCATTCACCAGCTACGAGCTGATTCTCGTAGATGATGGATCGCCTGATGCGTGCCCTCTGCTCTGCGATGAATATGCCGGGAAAGATTGTCGTATCCACGTTATCCACAAGGAAAACGGAGGTTTAAGCGATGCCAGAAATGTGGGGATAAAGATGGCTAAAGGACTGTATATCACCTTCATAGACAGTGATGATGCGATAGGGGAAAACTCGCTTCAACAGCTGATGGAAGAACTTTATCAACATCCCGATGTGGATATTCTGGAATATCCCATCATGGAGAGAATCGGTCATCCCCATCGGGAAAAGCTCCTCTCCTTCTCTCCGAAAACCTATCAGAATGCCATCGAATACTGGTTGGCGGAAAAGGGCTATCATCATACCTATGCCTGCAACAAGATATTCAGGCGTTCGCTGTTTCAGAACATAGAATTTCCTAAAGGAAAAAACTTTGAGGATGTGTGGACGATTCCGAAACTGATAGGGCTGACGGAGACTGAGATTACTCCGGATAGGGCGATAGTTTCTCCCCCACCATTGAAAATAAGGGTGACGGATGTAGGGAAGTATCTCTATTACTGGAATCCTCACGGCATTACATCGCAGGCAAAATATCCCGATCTGCTTCAGCTGTATCTGGGACAGAGGCAGGCTTTGATGAAGCTGAAAATAGCGGGTAAAGAAAAGATGAAGCTACAGATGGAAGCAAAAGAAGAAACCAAGCTACAAATGGGAGCAACAGAAGAAATTCCGCTGAAATATCAGTCTTCATTAGAAGATTTCCTGACGCAGCATCTCAATGTCCTGCTCGATCTCTACGATTTATCAGGAAGATATGAACCGGATCCTCCCCTTATCCACGCCGTGAAATGGCTGGAAGGAAAAAAGGGGATTCATTCATTCAAACTCAAACTATTCAATATTTTAGGTTATCATTCATTATGCAAAATCAATCATCTCATACACAGAATATACAGGCACCCTTAGTAAGTTTCATCATCACCACTTACAATATGCCTACGGAATATCTGGAGGAATGCCTCAAAAGCATCCTCCAGCTCTCACTCAACACCAAGGAAAGAGAAATCATCCTCGTGGATGATGGAAGCGATATCTGTGCAATCAACGGGATCACGGAATATCTGCAGGATATCATCTATCTGAGACAGCCTAACCAGGGAGCCAGCGTGGCTAGAAACTATGGTATGATGATAGCCAAGGGCAGATTCATCCAGTTTGTGGATGGCGACGACTATCTGGTACAGACCGCCTACGAACATTGTCTCGACATCGTAAGATATCATCAGCCAGACATCGTGACTTTCAACTATGTAAAAAACAGGCAGACGGATACTCCTCCTTATGAATTGCCGACTCCGATATCGGGCACAGCCTATATGAGCAATCATAACCTGCATGGTTCTGCCTGCTCCTATATTTTCCGCAGCAGCATCAGAGGAACCCTGCAGTTTACGCCGGGCATCGTATATGGAGAAGATGAGGAGTTTACCCCTCAGCTCTTCCTGCGTGCCGAAAGAATCTTCAAGATGGAGACTGAGGCTTATTACTATCGTGAGAATCCGAACTCCGTAACCCATCAGATGGATCATGAGAAGATTAGCCAGAAAATGGATAACAGTCTGGAGGTAATCCTGCACCTGCAGAAACTGCTGGATAAGATTCCGGTGGCTGAAAGACAGGCGCTGAGTCGCCGCATCGCCCAACTCTCGATGGATTATCTGGTGAACAATATCCGTCTGAAACATTCGCTGATAGCCCTGAACCACGCCATCAAGAAGTTGAGAAAGCATGGACTCTATCCACTTCCAGACAAGGAATACACCAAGAAATATACCATGTTCAGAAAGATGATAGGTACATACGTAGGAAGAATGGCGCTCCTCTTTTTCATCAAGAAATAAATGAAAAGGAGGAAGATTTTATCAGATAAATAAAGAGTATATCAGATAAATAAAGATTATATCAGGAAGATGAAGATTCTATTAATGGGAGAATACAGTAACGTACATGCCACACTTGCCGAGGGACTCCGCAAGCTGGGGCATGAGGTTACCGTGCTCTCCAACGGCGACTTTTGGAAGAATTATCCACGAGATATCAACATGGTGAGAAAGCCTGGAAAACTAGGTGGAATCCTATATTTGATAAAGTTATACACAATTGTGCATAAGTTAAGGGGATACGATATCGTCCAGCTCATCAACCCGATGTTTCTGGAGTTGAAGGCTGAGCGTATCTTCCCGATTTACCGGTATTTGAGAAAGCACAACAGGAAGGTGGTGCTGGCTGCATTCGGTATGGATTACTATTGGGTAAGCGTCTGCTGCCAGGATAAGCCATTGAGATACAGTGATTTCAACATAGGAGATGATTTACGCACCAATGCCGACGCCCTGAAAGAAAGAAAAGACTGGCTGGGAACCGCCAAGGAAAGACTCAACCGGATGATTGCTGAAGATTGCGACGGCATCATAGCGGGACTCTATGAATACTGGGTATGTTATCAACCGCATTTTCCACAGAAAACCACGTTTATCCCCTATCCTATCCATACTTATACACAATCCTATCAGGATAGGAATAAAAGGGCAGCTTCTGTAGAGACATCTTCTGTAGATATCTCCCGAAGACCTTCCCGAAAGTTGAAGTTATTCATAGGTATCAACAAAACCAGAAGTGAGTATAAGGGTACGGACATCATGCTGAAGGCTGCCCAGGCAATCGCCGAGAAATATCCGGAAAAGGTAGAACTGCGTATCGCCCAAAACGTGCCTTTTGCGGAATATGTAAAGATGATGAACGGCAGCGATGCCATCCTCGACCAGCTCTACAGTTATACTCCATCGATGAATCCGCTGGAGGCAATGGCAAGGGGCATCATCTGCATAGGTGGTGGAGAACCGGAAAACTACGAGATTATCCACGAGGAGCATCTCCGTCCCATCATCAATGTGCAGCCCAACTATGAGAGCGTATATCAAGAGTTGGAGCACCTGGTGCTTCACCCGGAACTGATACCGCAGCTTAAGCAACAGAGCATCGAATACATCAGCAAGCATCATGAATACATAAAGGTAGCTAAACAATATGAAGAATACTACAAGAGCCTGTTAGCCTAGGCTCTTGTTATAAAAAGACGTCGCCTACAGGATATTGGAACGAAGGATATCATTTAAGGAAGTTTTTGAAAAAAGCCTTGCTATTCCCAATTATTTCCACTATCTTTGCAATCGAATAAGTTGCACTCTATAAAACGAAGAAGATATGGATTACAAGAGATTACCATACGGCGTTGCCGATTATACCTGGATTAAGAGTCAGAACAGATACTGTGCTGACAAGACGATGTATATTCCAAAAATGGAGGAAGCAGGAGACTTTCTCTATCTAATTCGTCCACGTCGTTTTGGCAAGAGTGTCTTCCTCACGATGCTTCAAGCCTACTACGACATCGAGAAGAAAGACTCGTTCCATACCACATTCAAGGATACTTGGATTGAGTCGCACCCGACCGAAGGACTTGGCAAATACCAAGTCTTATACTTCGATTTTTCCAGAGCAGCGGCTGGTCCTGGTACTTTGGAAGAAAACTTCAATTTATATTGCAACAGCGTACTCGATGGTTTCATCAAAAAGTATGCAGCCTATTATGATGAAGATTTCAACATGGAGGAATACCTTGGCTTTTCCGGTGCCTCCTATAAGCTAAATGCACTGAATATTTATTCCAAGAGAAAAGGTACGCAACTTTACCTCATCATCGACGAGTACGACAATTTCACCAACAACATCCTGAGCGAGGAAGGAGAAGCTGTGTATCACGCCTTGACTCATGCACAAGGCTTCTACCGTGACTTCTTCAAGCTATTCAAGGGAATGTTCCAGCGCATCATGATGATGGGAGTTAGTCCTGTCACCGTGAACGACCTCAACAGTGGCTATAACATCGGCACCAATCTCTCCATGGACCCCATGTTCAATATGATGCTGGGATTCAGCGAGAACGAGGTGCGGGAAATGATAGAATACTACAGAGAAGTAGGACTCATCAATGTTCCGACCGACCAGCTGATTACCGACATGAAGCCTTGGTATGACAACTATTGTTTCGCAAAGGACAGCCTGGTCACAGATCCAAAGATGTTCAATTCGGATATGGTTATCTATTATCTCCGCCATTTCATCCGTTTTGGCAAAGCACCGGACGAGATGGTAGACCCAAATACCATGACTGATTATGCCAAGATGAAGAAGATCATCTTCCTGGACAAGCAGCAAGGCGACCGCAAGAGCGTGCTGAAAGAAATCATCAACCAAGGTTACATCTGGGCAGAACTGAGAGAAAGTTTCCCTGCTGAAGACTTGGTTGACCCAGATCTGTTCCCCAGCCTGCTCTACTATTACGGCATGCTGACCATCATTGGCAAGCGTGGCAGAAGAGTAAAGTTGGGAATCCCTAACGAGAATGTACGCCGCCAATATTACGGCTATGTGTTGGATGAATACAACAAGGATACTAAAATCAACAATAATCATCTTGCCGACCGATACGATGTAATGGCTCTAGATGGTAACATCAAGCCAGCCATCGAATACATTGCCGAGGGTTATAAGAACTGCACGAGTATCCACTCCAGCATTCAGGCAGAGCGCAACCTGCAAGGGTTCATCGCCGCTTATCTCAACCATAGTGGTTATTACTACATCATCCAGGAAATGGAGTTGAACGGCGGCTATTGTGACTTGACGATGATTCCTGACCTCACCCGTTTCCCAGAGGTTGCCCATGCCTATCTCCTGGAGTTGAAGTATCTGAAATCAGGTGATACCGATGAAGAAGGCATGAAGGCTTTAGAAGAAGCAAAGGCGCAATTAGACCAATATGCTCAAGACGCAAGATTGCCACAGCTGATGAGCGGCAAGCCTATACACAAGATTGCTATTATATATAAAGGTAACGATCTTTGGAGAGTAGAGGAATGGCGCTGAAGAGGATAAGCCCTAATGATCTTTTATATTCAGCGACGTCGAATCTCCGTTCAGCGACGTTGAATGTGCATTCAACGACGCTGAATGTATGTTCAACGTCGCTGAACGGAGATTTTCTTTAATAGTATCAGCATTTACCATAAAGGATATTCCTATTTTCCTTTAATGGTGTTTTAATTTTCCCTTAAGGATATTTCCATTTTCCCTTAATAGTATGCCTATTTTCCCTTATGGGATTGAGCCGTCATTAAACTAGTTTTGCCACTATTTAATTCATCAAAATAGAAACGACAAGGCTTATGAAAAGACTATACTTGCAAAAATCCCTCATTGAGGGATTATTTGTATCTTTGCTGCAGTTTTTAATGATATTCATTTAAAAGAGCAAGATAAGTCTTACGCTGACGGCTCAATCTAAAAGATGTTAAACAATAATAATTTAAAGGAGTTTATCTTCTAAGCATCTTTATTTTTTCGTATCTTTGCGAAAAGTTTCGTTACGAAAAAATTCGATTATGGAAAATCCGTTTAAATTTGGCTCATTGGTTGATGCCCCATACTTTACAGACAGAGTGAAAGAACTGGACTACATCGTACAGTTTCTCAAGAGCGAGAACCACCTTGTTCTTATGTCACCACGACGTTTTGGCAAATCAAGTCTCGTAAAAAAGGCTGTTGTCCAAACCCAACGACCATACCTATGGCTCAATATGCAAGCCGTGCTCAGCAAAGAAGATTTTGCGGCAAAGCTTCTGAAGGAACTGCTCAATCAATTCAAACTGGAAAAGATGAAGCACTATATTCGTAACTTCCGCATCATTCCTTCTATCAACATGAACCCGATGACAGACGAGCTATCGGTTTCATTCCAACCATCAACTGACAATGGAACAACTGCAATAGAAGATGTTTTAAATACAATTCAGAAGGTTTCTACACCTCAAAACAAACTGATTGTTGTCTTTGACGAGTTTCAAAGCATCCTGGAAATCGATAAAGACATGGATAAGCAGCTCCGTTCCATCATGCAGGAACAGACAGGCATCAATTACATCTTTCTGGGCAGCCAGGAATCGATGATGACAGATATCTTTGAACGGGTGAAGTCTCCATTCTATCATTTTGGAATGCTGATGAGACTCAACAAGATTCCATACGAAGATTTCAAATCATATATTGCAGACAGATTGAAAGATGTATCAGAGCAGCCTACTCAAATTGCAGACGAGATACTGGCCTTTACAAGTTGCCATCCATACTACACGCAACAGCTTTCATTCGCAGTTTGGAACAACCTGGAAGCTGGCAAAAACGAGGATGTACTCCAACTCGCCGTAGAAGATATCATAACGACCCATGATTTAGACTACGAACGTTTATGGTTGAATTTCAACAAGACAGACAAATATGTAATGGTCAGTATCTGCGAGGGCAACAATCCTGCACAAGACAGGAACCAACCTACCAGCACGATGACCAGTGCCCTATTGCGTTTAAGCAAGAAAGGCTACATCATCCGAAGTGACAGATATGAAATAGAAGACCCATTCTTCAGGAAATGGATACTCAAGAATATGATTGGGTAAGATTATATACTGAGAAATCGCCAGCGAAGCTGTAGAAAGGCTTCACTGGCGATTTTACAAGAGAGATTTATCTATGTGTTAACAAAACAAACTCGCTCCAAATTGGACTTTGATTGGATATCAATTAGAGCGAGTGCTTATCCAGTGAAATCCCAATATTCTTGCAGCCTCGTTGATGCCCAGCATGGAGACACCTTCCGTTGTGGCAAAGCAAATCTTCGACAGAGAGTCCAAAGAGTATTCCCTGCCGAAATATCTACATATCATCTGCAAGCAGGTGATACCGCATTGCATGCTGTCATGCTGATGTTCTATCTTTATATGTGCCATTACTAAAAATGAAAGAATATAGACATTAATATTGTTCTACCTCGCAACTGATACTCCTTGCTCGTACGGGTCAACCCAGAATAAACAGTATAACCATAGGTGCGCTGATTGAAAAGATTAAGCGCAGTCAAACTCAATTCCATTCCATTCCTGAAGCCATAACTGGTGGATGCATCGGCAAGAGCAAGATTCTTGTGCTGATGATCTGCTATCTGATTGCGATAATGCTCTCCATGCAACTTGATGAACCATGACTTCAATGGCTGGAAGTTGAAAGTGAGATGATGGGCAAGATTGATAGAGGAAGAATCGAAAACCAAATTCTTCAATACCATCTTATCCTTATCCCAGTTCAGCTCATAGGTGAAATTGAACCAATCCACAGGACGACCACTCCATTTTGCCGACAACATATAGTTATCAGATGAATAGGCTGAAGGAGAATCGTTCTGACGCAGGAAGCCATCAAACCTCAGATAATCAAAACCTACGCTAACGAGTCCATGCATGAATCCCAATCCCTTACTCACCTTTCCACCAGCCATCAGGTTTTCAGAACTGCTGCTGTTGGAGAAATAGGAGTTGATGATATAATCACCCACAAAATCACGAGCCACCGTAAGATGACTGTCAGACCAGATCTTGCGGATGTAGGCATTGGCAAAGACGGTAGCAAGAGGACGCTTATAGTTGATGTTGAAGGAAACATGCTTGCTCCTGTCGGCGGTATAATCCACAAAACCCGTATAAAGATTACGGTAATCACGCATCAGCAGTCCCTGATAGAAATTCTGTTCATCCACTTCCCGCTGAGCGATTCCACCGGAAAGCGTAGCCTGCAAACGGGCGGTGAGGAAATAGCTCACGCTGAGTTGAGGAGCAACCAGTGTCTTGCTGGCATTCTCTTTCGCTCCCATCAACTTATCATTATAATAATAAGGTGTAAAGGTGATGGGCATCTGGAAACGGATATGCCAGCCACCCTGGTTATACTCTGCCTCCGGCGATGCATAGGCACGGAAGAAGGTCATGCCTATCTGATTGCGCATATTACCCAGGGAATCGGGTACTCCCTCCAGATGACTCTTCATCGTTCTGCTCAATACCTGCAAGCCAACCTTCATCATGACGGTAAAAGGCTTGAGGAAAAAGCCGAGCGAAGTATTGGTATGACTGAAGAATGCTGCCGAACGAACACTTTGATAAGCCGTTTGCTGCGAATGATCAACAGACAGAGAGTGCGGATTCACCATATAAGCATTATACGTGTTAAAGGTATAGGTTCGTTTACCACTCCGATGCAACAGTTCCAGCTTGTCTGATACTTTATACTTCGGCATCTTGACCTGCTGATGATTAGGATAAGAGCCGGCAATATCCATCATGACATCATTCCAGGCCAGGTCGGCGGAAAGCTGATTGGCTACATACGCCTTTTCGCCATTCGAAGTCAGCGTAAAGTCGGCAACCAACCTGTTCTGCTTCTGTTTAGCCTGTTCATCCTCTACATCATAAATGGTTGAATCATTCAGGAAATACTGAGTATTACTGAATGAGGAAGAAAGAAGACGGTCGTGGGTATAGACTATCTGAGAAGACAAATCCGTATTTTTGCCTAACACCCAGAGATTATTGGTTGTGAAAACATGGGTCTGGTTCTTACGCACCCGACTGTCTGAAATATCCGTCAGCAGGTCGGGCGTAACATTCACGTAATCTTTCAGATTATAAGAATTTCCCATCACTCCAGTTCCACCATCCGAAAAGAGGAGATTGCCTTCACCGGTTACATCCGTACCTATATTATTACTCTTGAAGGTATTGAGCGACTGGGCTTTCTTGGCAAAGCGCATCAACGACATCTCGCCTTCCCAGACATTCAGCTTACCAAACTTCTCCCCTTTCTTCTGCTCCATACCGCCACCTGCCTTCAACGTTCCTACCAGACGGCTCTTGGCAGATTCCTTCAGTTTGATGTTGATGGCAGGATCTTGCGAGAACAACATATCTTCCAAAGCCTTGATAGGTTGATGATTGGTCATCACCTCTACCGAACCTACATCCTTCTGATGGATATTGTTGGTGGCGATGGAATAGCGGCCGCCGAGCATATCATGTCCTTCGATATAAAACTTGTTGATAGCCTTGCCGTTATATTTGATTTCTCCCTTGTCCGACACCTCTATTCCCGGCATCTTCTTCAAGACATCAGCCAGACTCTTGTCGTTGGCATCGGCAAAGCTTGCCACATTGTAGGAGATGGTATCGCCCCGCTGTCGGATGCTTGGAGCCTTCACCACAACATCCTTCAGCTTTGTAGCCTGCTCCGTCAGGAGCACATGATAAACAGTAGTATCCTTCGACAAAGGAATAGTTTTCACAGCATATCCCATCATCGAGAAATGCAGCACGTTACGACCATCCGGAATAGTATTGAGCGACAGCAGGAAACTTCCATCTGCCTGTGTCTTGGTAAACTTCAGAATTCTATTGCCGGCTGCAGGTCGGATGGTAACCATCACTCCCTGCAACCCATTGCCCGTATAGGCATCTTCCACCTTACCCGACAAGGTGACTTGCTGGGCATAGGTCAAAGTGCTCATACAGATAAACCACAGATATAAAAACAGTTGCTTCATAAATTATCTTCTTGAGAAACCAATCCGTTCTCTCTTTACGTTGATACTTATTCTTTTTCTATCAGATCATAATTCAGAGCCTCATCCGAACCACCCAGAGATATTCCCGTTGAAGCCTCGTTGATACTGTTCCAATTTTTCAGATACTTATATTTTGATTGCAGGAAATCCTTTCTTGTCGTTTTCTGAAAGCGCTTGAATTCCTTGTCCTGTACCCCAAAAGTAATAGGTGTTGCACTAACCTGCTGCATTCCATTGATACAGAAATAGTATTGCTTTCCCCTATCATACACTTCCATAATCAAGCCAGGGAGTCCGCAGAACTTCCAGGGACCGTCACTTACAGGAACATCCAAGGCAAACCAGGCTGTCCATTGTCTTCCCCGGAAGCAGCAGGTAGCCTTTTGGCATTCATGACCGAGCACCATCTTCGTGCTGTCATTTTCCATATTCCATTCCTGCGCATTCAGGGAATCTCCATAAAGATAATATTGCCCCAACAGGAAATCTGTAATGGTCATTTCCCCTTGCGGATAATTCTTATAAATGGTAGCAGTCATTCTGCGATGGGGTATGGCATTGCGCAATTGTCGCCCTTTCAATCCCTTCCCTATCGCTTCCGTCAAGAAGCTATCCCATAGTTTATCGCCATTAGGAGAAGCCATCAGAGAATCACACTGATAAGTATAATAGCTATAGCATTTAGAACACTCCGCTCCGATTTGCAGATAGAGCAAGTCTTCCTTGCGCTGTTGTTCTCCAGACAGCGTATCCGTAAGATATTCATATACATAGCTACACAGCATATTAGCCGTATCTATCTTCTTATTTTGGGCAAAGCCAATAAGATAAAAAGTTAAAAATAGAAATATGAAACACTTTCTCTCCATAACTTTTTCTTGTTTAAAATTAATATTCTATTCTCTTTCTATTAAGTCATAATTACGTTGAGAATCTGACGAGTCCAGCGATATTCCTGTCATCGCCTCATTTATGCTATTTGAATTACGAAAGTAATTATATTCAGACTTCAGAAAAGCTTTCCGGTCTATCTTTATCCGTTTTCTATTGAAAACATCATAAACGATAGGCGTACCAGCATCCTTCTGCAATCCCTTGATGCAAAAATATTGCTGTCTCCCCTTGTCATACACTTCCATAATCAAACCTGGAAGTCCACAAAATTTCCAAGGGCCATCACTCATAGGAACATCCAAGGCAAACCATGCCGTCCAAGAGCGACCACGGAATCTGCAGGTTGCCTTCTGGCAGTTATAGCCTAATATGTTTTTAATGCTATCACCTTCTACGACCCAATTCTGTACACCCAGGCTATCACTATATTCATAATACTGAGACATCAGATTGTCCGTTACCGTCATCATGTTCTGCGGATAATTCTTATAGACGCATGCCGTCATTCTGCGATGTGGAAAAGAATTAGTCAGATATCCTTCACGCTTAAAGGCTTCTTTGAATAAAGCACGAAACTTTGCCTTGCCATCTTCTGTAGATTGCAAGGAATCCGACTGATACGTATAATAGCTGTAGCATTTTGAAACATTCTTTCCGATAGAAAGAAAGAGTAAATCCTCTCCTTTCTCATCATTCTTTATCGTATCTTTCGAATAACAATAATAATATGAGCACAAAAATTGCCCATGATCTATAACCTCATTCTTAGCTTGCAACAGAAGCGCCCCCAAGAACAACATGGATATACTTATAAAAAATCTCTTAACAACCATATTAATATAACCTTTAAGTTTAAAGAATCACCTTTGTCATTTACTGAGTCCACTTAAAAAAGTAAGGCTTGTTGAAAGTAGGCTCAGTAAATTAAAATATCTAGGTGCAAAATTACGGCAAATTGCTCAAACCACCAAACTTTTTACATCATTTCTCACATAATATTTGCCCCCTAAATTATTATATAAAAATGATGTTAGAAAGCACGCTACTTTGAAAAATTATTTGTATTTTTGCACTTTTAAAGTTTAATAGTTAAAAACAATACTCTGTTAATTCTTATGTAATCGATTGAAAATGA
>NZ_QSQJ01000032.1:0-46738 GCF_003436715.1 Prevotella sp. TF12-30
ACGTCATTTTCTTCTTGTTTCTACTCTTATATACAAGCTTTCCTGAAATCAATTACCCCTAAAATGAAGAAATTTTCTATTTTTTTCGAAAAACTTATGCAAAGGTAATAAAAAACACCATAAAACCAAGAATTTTGAACTATCATTGCAAGAAAACCCTGCAAAAACTTGGAACATAAAAAATAAAATCGTATATTTGTGGCAAAAATGGAAAGATAATGAATACGACAAACGATTATATTACCATACTTCGCAAATACCTGAGCACCAAAGCAGATGCTTATGGCATTACAAAGATAGGAATCTTTGGATCTGTGGCTAGAAACGAACAGACCGAAGACAGCGATGTTGATGTTTGTGTGGAAATGAAAAAGCCCGACTTATTTACAATGGTTCACATCAAGGAAGAACTGCAAGAGCTCTTTGGTAAGCCTGTAGATATTGTCCGACTTCGCAATAACATGAATCCGATGCTTTTGAAGCAAATTAAAAGAGATGGAATCTATGCATGACGAAGAACTCTTATACTATTCACTCAAACGAATAGCTTCAACTATTGAAAGAATCATCAACAACTCCAAAACAATTGATGATTCTCAATACTATGTACTTTCTCCTGCTGGCATGGAACGTCTCGAAAGTACCTGTATGTTGCTCCTTGCAATAGGAGAAAGTATCAAAGGTATTGATAAAATGACTCAAAAGCAGCTTCTACCTAACTACCCAGAAGTAGATTGGAAAGGAGCTATGGGTATCCGTGATATTATTGCTCATCACTATTTTGACATAGATGAATCTATTGTCTTTGATGTAGTCAAGAACAAACTCCCTGGAATGTTAGAAACAATCAATAAGATGATAGAAGAATTATAAAAAACATCGGTCAAGCAAAGAGCAAACCAATATGGTTTTGCCTTCGCTTGACCGATTTCAAACCTAAGAACTCTACTTCTTCAAAATAGAGATACCCTCTTCTGTGCTATTCAAGACTTTGCCGAGTTTATGTTTCTTCTCAGCATTCTTGCGGAAAGTATATCTTAGAATTACCCATGGACGGAATTTCTGGTCCTTGTAATGATTCTCTATTACAGAATGGAAAGATCCGTCAACCGTCGTCACCTTGCTTTGATATTCACCCGTAAGATGCTGTAAGCAGACACCCATATAAAAGTCTGGCGTAAAATTGAAATTTACCTGAAGATTGGCAACTGACGGATGCTTATATCTGGTACAAGCCAATGCCGTGTAATCTCTTGAATTATAATCTACATCACCATAGAATGAAAAGTTTTTCACTTGTGCGTTAAAGCCAAATGAAGCATAAGCAGAGTTTTTGGCATCTTGCCCCATATAACGATCGGCTTTCCAGCCCCCACCGGCATAGACCCGTCCCCACTTAAAACGATAACTCAAATCTGCGCCTGCTGATACTCGGGAGAAATGCCCAGTGTTGGCATAAGTGCTATAATAAATGCCCCCATCGGAATAACCGTAGTTTTCTATCACATCACTTACGTATTTATACCCAACAGTAGGGATAAAGTAGAGTTTTCCGACATTCAAAGTATATGACATAGAGGCGTAATGTGTCATCTGAGGTTTCAGATTCGGGTTACCTAAACTTACAAACAATGAATCTGTTGATGTATTGTAAGGATTCAGATAGGCGACATTCGGAGCCATATTTGTAAGCTGGTAACTTAAGCGAACAGAGTTGTGTTTGTTGGCTATCCATGTCATACTAACATTGCCCCTTGGACGGAAATAACTGTAGCTGGCTTCGCCTGCCTTTGCCCATATACCCTCCATTCCTATTGATGCATTATAGCGTAATTGCTTGAAAGAACCACCATAACCTACATACACATATTGATTATAGCTATGATGTTTGAAAAGAGGATTTTCACCAATGGCATTATCGATGTCATCCATAATAAGCGTACTATGACTTCCCGCTATAAGAGAGCTATTGTTGGCATATTCTTTGGAATAGTCTATATTAAAACTTCCAGAATGACGCTTGTTGTTATATAGAGTATTAGCATCAACCTGCTGCTCGTCGTAATAATCTACACGATTGGCACTATAATCGTTTTTATTGAAATTGTATGCTAAGCGCAACTCCAAATCACTACTTTTTGAAAATGAATGTTTGTAATACAGACTCGTTGTGAGAATATTACTCTTATTCTTATCAAAGGATTGAAAGCCATACAACTGCGAAATATCCGTAAGATAATTTCCCTGTGCCAAGCTTTTTCCTTCTGTAGAATTATATGAGTCGTAGAACTGAGCCGCAAAGTAATCATTAGACGTAATCAGATACTTCAGTAACAATTCCCCTATCCATTTGTGAGTGTCATTACGAGTTGACTGGTCATAAGTCTGTTTATAACCTGTGTTCGTGCGATTAACAGAAGATTCCACATCTTCATGATATTTATAGTGATAGGCAGCTCTACCATAAAGACTTATCTTATGGTTTCCCACTTCAAAATACCCCACACCAAAACCATTGCCAACAGGAATTTCATGACGTGTTGCCCCTTCAAGCCATAAATATGGTTTGGTATGTCTTTTTAGCTTTATGTTCAAAATACTCGTAACACCTTCTTGCAAATAGCGGGCAGATACTGAGTTTACAACCTCAACAGACTCAATGTCTGCTGGAGAAATCGGTCCGATACCCGAATTGACCATATTGCCATTGATGAGAATCAAAGGAGCTTTACCGTCAAGTGTCTTTACAGACGAAGTGTTAGCATCTGATATGATGGCAGGAATCTCCTGCAAAGCCCTGAAAGGATTGCTCATTTTCTTGGCTGCAGACGACAGATAGAACACTTCACCATTAGCTGTCCTTTTTACTATTTGGCTACGGTCTGCAACAACTGTCACTTCTCCCAATTCCTTTGCCTCTTCTATTAACTGAAAATTACGACGGGTTGAACCTTTTATTTTAAGAGAATCACTTACCGACTGATAACCCAAGCACGTCACCTCTACAATATAATTACCGTCAGGAACATTCTTCATTGAAAAATGCCCTTTTTTATCAGAAGCGGTGGTTTTAAATATCTTTCCATCTAGTATAAGCAGGACATAGCCATCTGCAATTCCGCCATTTCCTTCCTTCGACACAATTTCTCCATGAAAAACATTCTGCTGTGAAACTCCCGAATTGGGCTCCTGCGCTTTTACCATGACTAATGATAGCAAGCTGATTATAACGAATAAAAATCTCCTCATATTTCTTTCGAGTTAGTAAAACCTTATATTTCGCTTACAAAAGTACAAAAAAAAAACAACAACACAACAAAACGACAGAATTTAACCATATTTAATTAAAATATAACAAAACAACAAAGGGACTTAATAAAAAACATCGGTCAAGCAAAGAGCAAACCAATATGGTTTTGCCGGAGATGTCGGAGTTTTTCCATACATCGCCAGCTTTGGCTTCTCCTCACCCTCCCACTCTGCAAGATGCTGAGAGGGCAAGGAAAGAAGAAAGAGTTGCCCCAAAAAGAGGAAGTAACAGAGATAAAAAACATATCTATGTAAACAATATTCCAGGAAATACATATTCGCCTGAAATGCTAGAAAAACGGGGCATAAAGAGATTTAAAATTTTCCCTTAAGGAAAAATAAAAATATCCTTAAGAGAAAATATATTTTTCCTTAAGGGAAGGAATAAATCTCCTTAAAGGCTTTTTGGGCTCACGCCACACCTGTAAAGATTCCATCACAAGACAAAATTTTAATCGGTCAAGCAAAGAGCAAGCCAATATGGTTTTGCTTTCGCTTGATCGATTTCAAACCTAGACAACTTTTTCAAGTGGACTCAATGAACCATCAATAATCCTTGATAAAACTCTTTGAATTGGCAGACTTGAAAACCTGGTCGCTATGATTCTTCTTGTCCTGCCCATTAAAGTTATATCTGAAACCCAACATCACCAAATTCTGTCTTGTACTGAAGTTGTTGCAATAGGATTCCTGGACTTGCGCAGTCTGTACGGTATTCCATATATGCTTATGGGTAAACAGATAACGCATTCCGAGACTGATGTCAAAGCTTTTCGATATGGAATAAGATATAGTAAACTGTGATTCCGGAGAAGTCTTATACCTTGCCTCTGGCGTTGAATTCTTTACCTCATTCGTATCAAACATTAAATTGACATTGACTCTATCATTGTAATATTGTCCCTGGAGCATCCCGTAGAAATAGTTATCAGAATAGCCTGCACATTTCACCCAATTCTGTTGTATCATCCCCAATAAGACAAAGTGAGGAATCATATACCGGACAGTTGCGCCACAGTTATACAGATTGTAGCTGTTCTTATCGTTATAGTAAGACATCACCACTTGCTGCATATTCACCTTGCTATACTGGGCTATGCGCTGTCGGATATTCTCATATTGAGCAAAAACATCTATGTACAGAGACTTAATATTGGCTGTGTAATCCAATTGCAAATCATGAGTATATGCCGGTTTGATGTTCTTATCTCCTACATTCACAAACAGAGGATTAGTGGCAGAGTTTACATCACACAACTGGTCTATCTCCGGATTCGAACTTGCATATTCATAAGAGAATTCCAAATTGTGATTGGTTCCCATATGATATGACAAGTCTAAGATCGGATGCCAATTGACAAAGCTGAAATGGTCGTTCCCCATACTCCTATACGCGATGTTTATTCCCGAGGAAGCAGAAACATCAAGATTTCCCATGTTCTTTTCTACCTCAAGATAGCCATAATTGTTGCACTCATTATATTTTGACAGAGTATGGTCAGCCTGCGACTGGATGTTGTGCCACAGGAATACGGAATTGGCTCCTATCTTCCAATTAGCTGCAACCCATGGAAAGGCATAATCCAGTCCACCATTCACTTCTTTTTGTCTATACTTAGCAGAGTAAAGATATTCGGTTTGATTCTCCTGACGCTTAGTGGTATTTGTATTGTAGGAATAGATGCCACTAAAATGGAATGTCAAGGAAGATGCTTTGCCGAATGAAGATTTATGATACAAATTCATTTGATACTTGTATAAGTCATCATCATATTTACGATGATAATCCAAAATATTATTTCCGAGCAAGTCATCTTCTGATGAATATTCTATCTTACCTGTATCGAACGAGTTTTGAGGAATCAGTTCAAATACAAAGCCTAAGGAAGAGACCGATTTGTCTGTCCACCGGTAATCTCCTCCTACCATAGCTTTCCAATCTTTATAATAATTGGTGCGTTCGGTTTCTGTATTTTGATTCTTGCCAGACACGGTTAATGCATCTGTTGTCTTCGACTTATTATCCAAAAAGGCGAAACCGGTCAACCCAGAGTAGATAGAAAACCTGCTCTTATCGTAGGAGAAGCTTGCATCAGCCGAACCAAAAGCCACGACGGGATGAGACAATACTCCCATGTTGAAGTATCTGCTCACTTCCTTATGCTTTTTGGTTATGATATTGACAACACCAGAATATCCCTGTCCCATATATTCCAAAGGAACGCTGTTTGAAACTTCCACCTTGTCGATCATAGCTGGTGAGATACTTGCCAAGGAGTGAGATTTGGGAATACCATCTATCAAGACCAATGGCGCACCACCTTTGGCGAGACTGATGGCTTTCATCGTCGGATCAATACGCAGATCTGGGACTTCTGTCAAGGCTGTATAAATATCCTTGGTTTCATTGGCGTGGTGACTGAAAAAGAAGGTCTTGACATTTCCCTTCTTCTTGACGACATGTCCTCTTTCGGCTTTCACAACCACCTTCTGCAGGTTCATCGTTGCCTCCTTCAATGTTATCGACCCAATTTTACCTGTATTATAAGTATCTACAGCCGTATGATAGCCCACACAACTTACTCTAACTATCGCCTTTGTGGCTCCGCAGGGAATCACGAACTGGCCGTTCTCATTCGTCACGCCACCATTTATCAATGAAGAATCACTAACATTCAGCAGGGCTACATTGGCGAAATCTACAGGGCGTTTCTTATTGTCGATGATACGGCCTATCATCTTGGTGGGAGTCTTCTGCGTACACTCCACAATAATATTATCCTCCACCTGCGTCATCTTGATGGGATAGAATCCTATCAGCTGCATGATGGCATCGGGAACACTCTGGTTTCTGATGCTCTTGGTTACCCTGAAATCCTCCAGTTCATCATACACGAAGTTGATGGTGTACTTATGCTGGCGGGCGTTCAAATCCTTCAACGCCGCAGAGAACGACACATTATTATATTGTCGGGTGATGCGCTGGGCATAAGACTGCTGAACCAAAAGCAACAGGAAGAGGAGAAGAAGCTCTCTGACAGGCTTGCCGTTAACGGGCATTGGTTTCCAAAAATCTCTCATAAACATTTCCTCCTATCTTATTTCACCATCAATGTACCGCCAATATACTCTATCTGTATGCGGTCGAAAGCATTCAAAATCTCAAGGTTCTGCTCCAAAGTCTTCGTCTTGTTCCAGTTGAAGAAGAGACGGATGTGCTGGGCACCGGCATCTACATACTCCACCTTGACATGATAGAAACCGGATAGCTGAGCCAGAATGGTTCCCAATTCAGCATCATCAAACACCACCGGCTTCATATCAAGCGAATCCTTGTTTTCTGCTGTTGCAGCACGAATACTGTCATTCGCAAGCGCCTGGGGTATTGCCTTCTGTTCTGTCGCAGCCTTGTTATCCGCTGCCTGATCAGAAGCCGGGAATCCCAACCAACCATTGTGAATCGCAGCCAAGGCTACACCCGAAAGAAAGATGATGCCGACGATGGATGCAGCAATCTTCATCCGGTTGCGATAAACGCTCTTGAATTTGCCGGCATCTATCTCCATCTTACCCTCGTGATGTGCCTGAACAAATTCCTTCCAAGCCCCATCCACATCCACCTCCTTCGGATTGGCTTTCTTGCCAGCCATTCTCGCCATCGCCAGTTCATGGAAGAACTCCTTCACTTCCTCATCGGCAAGCAAGTGCTCCACCTGCTCGTCGGTATATTTCTCGGGATGCTCCTGCATGTCAAAGAGCATCATCCGCTTTTCGTCTTTACTCATGTTTGTCATTGTCTTGCTCATTTAAATTGTTTCTTAATCCAGTCCATCGCCTTCGAGAGATGGTTGAATACCGTCACCTTGCTCACTCCCACTTCATCAGCCACCTCCTGATAAGATTTCTCTTGAAGATAGCGCAGGCGGAAAATGAGTTGCCGGATAGGCGGTTCCAGGTCTTCGATGAGAAGCATCAGCCGGTCGAGCCGTTCGTCGGTCTCTTCCGAGAGAATCACGTCAGCATCATCCAGCAGCAGCTTCGCCACCCTTTCCTTCACGCTCTTATGAGCTATCAGGTTGAGACAGCGGTTGCGTACGCTCCGCATCAAGTAACCTTCCTCACTTCCAGGCACCAGAACCACATCATCGGCAAGAATCTGGGCGAATACTTCGCTCACCACATCCTTGCTCTCGTCATCATCCGAAAGAATGCATCTGGCCAGATTGTACATCTTCGCGTAATGCTGACGGAATAACTGTTCTATGTCCTTTTTTCTGTTCATATACTATCTATACAGTTGAGCCAAGCGAAAAACTAAGCAAAACATCAACTTTTTTGTTTTTTTCTTTAAATCCGAATCGAAATCACCAAGAATCTCCCCGGATTGGAATGCAAAAGTACACAAACTATCGGAGATAGAAGACAAATGGTAAGGATAAATCGATTTTCAGTTGATTTATTTGTTCATTCCAACATTTTTTAGTACTTTTGCCCACCAAATTACGAACAAGTAAATAAGATTGGTATAAAATAGGTATTACCAAGATAAAATAAAGAATAGATTAGATAAAGGAGAATAAGATTATGTCAACGATTATTTATCCATCACCGATATTCGGTCCGGTAAACTCTCGCCGTCTGGGAGTTTCACTGGGCATCAACCTTATGCCATCTGATGGCAAGGTCTGCTCATTCGACTGCGTTTATTGCGAATGCGGATTCAACGCCGACTTCCGTCCTAAGAAGAAGCGCCCTACCCGCGAGGAGGTAAGAGAAGGATTGGAGAAGGTTCTGAAAGAGCGCCACGACAACAACCAGCCTCTGGATGACATCACCTTCGCAGGAAACGGTGAACCTACGGGACACCCAGACTTCAAGGGAATCGTGGAAGATACGATGGAACTCTGCAAGAAATATTTCCCTGAAGCACAAGTATCCGTACTCAGCAACGCCACCTATATATATAAGGAGGAAGTGAGAGAGGCGCTGATGCTCGTGGATAACAACATCCTGAAACTGGATACCGTGGATATGGATTACATCAAGAAGCTGGACCGCCCTCAGCAGCCTAACTACGACGTGAAGGATGTGATCAAATATCTGAAGATGTTCAAGGGGCACGTCATCATCCAGACCATGTTCCTGAGAGGTGACGGTTTGGACAATACCAGCGAACACTTCGTAGCTCCTTGGCTGGAGGCAGTGAAAGACATCCAGCCTCAGCAGGTAATGGTTTATACCATCGCCCGCGAAACACCAGACAAGTTGCTGGAAAAGGCACCAAAGGAAGTTCTCAATGCCATCAAGGACCGTGTAGAGGCTCTGGGCATCAAGTGTACAGCCAGCTATTAAGAGATAATCAGGATAAGAAAGAAAAGCAAGTAGAAAAAAGAAAGAATGAAAGCGAAAAGTAATATCCTTATTATCAGCGATATGTGTGGTTACGGAAAGGTATCTGCCGCAGTTCAGATGCCTATTCTCTCTTATATGGGACTCGACGTGTTCAATCTGCCAACCATGCTCATCAGCAACACCTTCCCATACGGCAAGTACGCCATTCTGGAATGCACTTCGTATATCGAGGAAGCCTTGCAGAAGTGGAACGAACTGGGCATTCACTTCGATGCCATCACCACGGGTTTCATGGCTTCGGAGCGTCAGGCTAAGCTGGTGGCACGCTATTGCAGAGAACAGGCTGCACTGGGCACCGACATCTATGTGGATCCAGTGATGGGCGATTACGGCAAGCTCTATGGTGGAGCCAGTGAGAGTACCGTGAGATGCATGAAGGAGATGCTGAGCGTATCGCATCTCTGTTTTCCCAACTATACCGAGGCTTGTCTGCTGACGGATTCGGAATATAAGGAAGAGGGAATCTCTGAGAAGGAAGCCTATGAACTGATAGATAAACTGAGAGCCATCGGTTCCCACTCCGTGCTCATCACCTCGTGCATCGTAGAGGGTCAGCATGCCGTGGTAGGTTTCAATCATCTTACAGAAGAGTATTTCCTCCTGCCCTACGAAGAAATCCCCGTTCAGTTCCCGGGCACCGGCGACATCTTCTCCAGCATCATCGTGGGCAGACTGAAGGATGGCGATCATCTTCGCCATGCCACCCGCATCGCCATGGATACCCTGCGCAACTGGATAGACATCAACAAGGATGACAAGGACAAGAACCGCGGAATTCCGATAGAAAGACATCTGGGGGACTTGTAGATCGGATTTCCGGGCATCCTTGCCTTGAACCTCGGCTGAGTCTCTTGGGCTAGTATAAAAACTAGCCTTCAAAGAAAACAATTGCACTTGATTATTTGCATATATCAAATAATAATTGTAAATTTGCGGTGGAAATATAAACTTCGAAGATTATGGCAAAGGAAAGAATCTATCCCGTTGGGGTGCAAACCTTCAGCGACATCATAGAGGAAGGTATGATCTATGTAGATAAAACCGCCCTCATTTACAATATGGCAAAGAAATACAAATATGTGTTTCTCAGCCGTCCACGCCGTTTTGGTAAGTCCCTGCTAAGCAGTACGCTGCACTCTTACTTTGAAGGAAGGGAAGAGCTTTTCAAAGGACTCGCTATCGAAACTTTGGAGAAAGAATGGACAGAATATCCTGTACTCCATTTCGATCTGTCAACCTTCAAGAACTGCGATTTATCTCTCTTTCCTGAAAAATTCGACATGCAATTACGCAGGTTCGAAAAGCAATTCGGAATAGAAGATATGAGGAAAAGTGCCGGTAACCGCTTAACCCAGCTCATAGAACAGGCAGAATCGATGACCGGCAGAAAAGTCGTTATCATTATTGACGAATACGATGCTCCTCTACTTGATGTGTTGCATGATGAGACCAAACTGGAAGCTGTAAGAACTATCATGCAGGAGTTTTATGCGCCTATTAAAGCCAACAGTTCGCATATTCATTTTGCCTTTATCACGGGAATCACAAAATTCTCTCAACTCAGCATCTTCAGCACCATCAATAATCTTACCAACATCAGTATGGATCCGGAGTTTTCTACCATCTGCGGCATCACCAAGGATGAACTGGACACCGTTCTGAAAGAAGATATTGCTTTGCTGGCTAGCAAAAATCATGTATCATTCGAAAGAATGAGAGAATTGCTAAGAGAAAACTATGATGGTTACCACTTCAGCCGGGAAGGTGAAGATATCTTCAATCCATACAGTCTCATGAGAAGTTTTGCGGCAGGATTCATCGACAACTACTGGTATGCTTCGGGGACATCAACCTACCTGATTCATCAGATGCAACATTTCCATACAGATGTCACAACACTTGACGATATGTTTGCCTTTTCCTCATCCTTCGACCGTCCTACGGAAAAGATGAGCGATGCCTTGCCTTTGCTCTACCAAAGCGGCTATCTTACCATCAAAAAGTATGACCCGCTGAGCAATGGGTATTATCTAGGCATTCCAAACAAAGAGGTAAGGGCAGGATTAATGGAGAATCTCCTTCCCATCTATTCCGGCAAGAGCGATAGCCAGTCCTTAGGTTTTGCAGCACTCTTCTATCGTGACCTGCTGACGGGTAACATAGACCAAGCCATGGAGCAGATGAAGGCTTACTTTGCTTCTATTCCATACCCAGAGGGAGGAAAGAGCGTATTGGAGAATATGCAAAAGAGCGAATATTATTATGAGACTATTCTCTACATCGTTCTTTCAATGATGAATGTGGCAACCTATACACAAGTAAAAAGTTGCAGGGGAAGAGCTGATGCTGTAATGTTTGCTCCTACAGCAATCTTTGTCTTTGAGATAAAGATCAACAAACCTGCCCAAGAGGCTTTGGCTCAAATAAACGAGAAAGGTTATATGATTCCTTACTCCGCAGATGAAAGAAAAATATATAAAATAGGTATCAGCTTCAGTACTCAAACCAGAACAGTAGAAGACTGGGAATTTGAAGAGGTAAAATAACCCTTCAATACTCCTACAATAAATATAAATGGAAAAGAAAGAAACAAATACACTCAGTATATTTCAGCGCCCGGTATGGGTAAGCCTGTTCGCCCTTACGGCTGCTATCTCGTGGGGATGGGCTTACCCATTGATTAAAATGGGAATGGAGGAATATCAGATTACAGCAGACATGACCGGAAGCAAGATGCTTTTTGCAGGCATCCGCTTCTTCATCTCCGGCATCATCATCCTTGCCATCGCCAGAAGCTCGCACCGTAAATTCGGATTCAAGAAGAAAGCTGTTCAAGAGAATGTCTGGTTCCTTCTCCTCTATGCACTCCTCAACACTACCCTTCATTATGCCTTCTTCTATTTCGGACTCTCGCATAATGCAGGAGCACGTTCAGCGATACTCAATTCTATGAGCGTCTTCACGGTGGTTATCCTTGCCTGCATCTTCTTCAAGAGCGACAGGATGACGTGGCGAAAGGCATTGGGCTGCATCATCGGCTTCCTGGGCATCCTTGCCTTGAACCTTGGCGGAAAGGAAAGCGGAAGTTTCACATTCCTGGGCGATGGTATGATTATCCTCAATGCCCTGTGTGGAGCCAGTGCTTCCCTGCTGACCCGAGGATTGAGCAAGAGGGTGGATGTTTTCGTAGGAACCGGTTATTCGCTAAGCATCGGTGGAGCCTTGCTGTTGATTCCTGCATTGTTAATGGGTGGTTATCTGCCAGTCATCAGCCTCTGGGGCATCACCATCCTTCTGCTGCTCATTGCCATCTCAACCATCAGTTTCGCTCTCTACAACAAATTATTGAGCTGCAATCCCGTAGGAAAGGTAGCGATATACAATTCGCTCATCCCCGTAGTAGGAGCCATCACCTCCTGCCTCTGTCTTGGTGAAACCTTCTACTGGAAGTATCTGATAGCAGGCGCATTGGCTACTGCCGGAATTTATATCATCAATAAAGGGAAGAAATAAATTCCGGCTGTTGCCCATGCAACCCATATAGAAAGCAAAGCCACCTATTTCAAGATACCCGTTTCGCGCTCCTCATTGTTGATATTCCGCTGTATCTTACGGTAGTCCTTTCCCCGATTGATATTCCAGGCAACACCGATACGGAACAAATTACCTTCCGAATTGTCATAACCACAAACCTGCTTACGGAGTAATGCGTTGACGATTTCTGCTGAATAGGATTTCGGATGAGCCATAAACGGATTATGCATATAGAGCGTAAAATCGAAATCACCTATATGATAACTGGCTGAGGCAGCCAATGAAGGAGGATTATGCCCGATGTTCTCTCCCTCCATAAAGTTCCAACCGTTATCAGCATACAGTATCACAGTCCATTTTCCCCAATATCCCTGTAATGTTCCACCATAATTATAAGCGGTATAACAATGACTGTACTCATCGCCCTTATTGAAAAAACGGTAAATACCTGCGTTCACAGATAATATAAGGTGGTCGGGGATAATGTCAAACCGGGTATCATTCGTAAGATACAACATATTACAATGGGGCTGATTTGTCTGGGAATAAAGAAACTGATCATTTTCCGTGCGGGTGTATTTCGCCAAATCACAATGACGATTGATGCGATAATTCAAGGTAAAATCAGTATTTATCCTTGGTTTACTGAAAGAGAACGCAACCCAGTTCTCATATCTACTGTTAGGCTTAAGCGAAGGATTACCCACAGTCCATTCCATACTGTTCTTTCGAATACGGGTATCCGAAATCATAGCTATCTGCGAAATATGCTGTGATAATTCACTTCCCAAGCGGATCTGAAACGAAGAAGAAAGGGAATAAACTAAAGTGAGTTTCGGACGACAAAGCCAAAAACTAAATTCCTCATCTCCCTGTCGATAAGACTGATTACTCAACCCGAAGCCAGCCACATAAGTTAAACGGGATGTTCCTTCCTTGAATTGTCCCAAACTTCCCTTGATTTGTGCAAAACCATAAATACCCAATGAACGGATACCATTCTCGCTAACCACATCACCCAAATACTGATTATCCATATATTTCCAGTTCAAGTTGGTTCCTGCAGAAAATGTAAAGGGTTTCAACCGGTTTTCATAGATAGCCTCGGCTATGAGCGAATAGGTCTTTCCATCTACCTGATATTGATAGGGTTCACCCTCACCTTCATAATAGGCTCCTTTGGTGTGGATATAAGTGCCCAAAACATCTGCCGACAAAGACTGATGCTTTCCCAACTGATGATAGAAATACAAATCGAGAGCAGGAGTAAAATCCCTACCCTTGCTGGTTCTGTAAACAGGATACGCAGGCTTCCCTGATTCAGAAAACCACATCTCATTCGATGTATAAGGCTGATTGCAGAAATCCGTGGTAAGCGTTGTCTGGAATACATATAAGGCAGAATCAGCCAGATTATACTTCAACTGCAATGTATTATCATAATTTCGAGTTGCCCCATGCATGATTTTTCGAGATATCTGATACTCAGAACCATCATGTAGAAGATACTGAGCATCCTCATTATATTCGGATGCCTTATTATCCACATAAGTCTGCTCATATAAAATATTCAATTGGCTCTTGCCCCTATTGACAGATGCATAGACATCGTTCGAACCGAGCTTGGTAGTTAGCGCATTAGTCAGGTTGAAGCCCAAACTGCCACCCGATGAAGCCCTGCGGGTATGAATATCTATCACATATGCAATATTCTTTCCATATCTTACGCCAGGACTGTCGATATAATCTACACTCATAATAGAAGCTACATCCAGCATCTGCACGTCATGCATATTGGCGAGAATGCCATTGATACGAATCTGCACTTCTCCTTTATTATCGGTAGCAGAAATGGAACGGCCAGCCTCATCAACCCTGATATGAGGCAAAGCCAACTTTCCCAAAAGCGAAAAACCAGAAAAAGAACGCTGCTTCTGAATATCGCTTGGGAATATCAACTTGCCATCTTCCTTGTTGACTACTCGTGCCGCCTTCACAACAACCTCTTGCAAGGCTATAGAATCATTCGATACCTTCTGGATCTCCTGGGCACTTATTTCTGCACAAGAGATCAATGCCCACAGCATCACCATAGCTGTTAACAATTTACTTTTCTTCATTGTCATCATATACTTTTCTAAAACTAGTTTTCTGCTGCAAAGGTATCAAAAAGAGAAGACCAAAGCGAAAAATATGACTGACATGAGTCTGACATTTATCAATTAACGAATATTATATCTAGTTTTATTCCATCTTTCATAGAATTTCTGTACTTTTGCATTTGAATCTTTAAACAGTATATCATTTAAACAGAATAGATAATATGAAACTGAAAGCATATCATTCCATCCTCATCTTCGCCATCCTTGTGATGTCTGCGGCATTCTCCAGCGTGAGTAACTACCGCAAGGCACAGTATGCCATTGTACAAGATATGAACAAAGCTTTGGCTCTGACTCTTCAGGAAAATAAATATCAATGGATTACGCCTGATACCATCCAGAGCTACCGCTCACATCTCAGCATCGACCTGCTGAAGTCGACCAGTAATCTCTGCTATGTGATGGAAGACAGAAGAAGAGGCAAGAACAATTCCCAGCTGGTAAATAGCGCCAACCTACTCAGCAGCAAACAGATGCTCCTCAACGAGCATTCTATCCAAAGTTATGCTAACTGTTCGATGGCAGATGTTTTGAGTATGAGCAACCAGCGGACATCTTTGACGCTTACCCTCATGGCTATGATTTGGGCAATTGCATCGCTATACTATCATCGCAGAAAACAACCCTGGAATCATGAGACTGATATGTTCGGCACCATGTGCTATTCTCAAGACGAGGATTCCTTCTACAATCAGGAAAGCGGACAAGCCATCAAGTTTACTCCGATGCAGCACCAGCTGATGCAACTCTTCTTCAACAATACGCATCATCAACTCTCCAAACAGGAGATTTGTGATGCTCTTTGGCCCAAGAAACCGGATGCCAGCGAAACGCTCTATACCTTGATTCGCCGTATCAAACCGGTGATTGAGCAGAATAGCAACCTCATGATTGAGTCGGAAAGAGGCAAGTCTTACCGACTGATAATCAGATAAGTTCAGAAATGTCAGCCAAATGTCAGGCAAATAACAGTCAAATGTCATACTTGTTATTTGGCAGTTTTCAATCTTCTTCATACCTTTGCAGCAAAAATACAAAAGGAGCAAAAGAAGCAAAGATATGAAGAAGATTTTTTTGATAGCAGTTGTCTTGCTGATGATGATAAACTTCATCATCAACTATCATCATGAGGCTACGAAAGAGCAGCATACACCGATGGCGGATTTCAAGACCAAGGTAGAGATGGCGCCCATGAAGGAATACAATGATCCGGACTTCGGCTACGTTGTCAAGTATCCTTGCTTCTTCCAGCAGGAGGATACTTCGGTATCGGGATATCAGGGCTATGCCCGCTTCTCATTCACCAATCATGCCAACATCATTCTGGAGAGTTACGTTACCCCCAACTATAGCAACACCCTCCAGGCTTGTGCCGATTCTCTAGCCCAGAAGCTTCATTCGGAAAGGACGATGCAGGCATCGAATAAGGCATTCATCCTCTCCGGTCCTGTCTATGAAAACGGAGTAAGAGTAGATGGCTACAGTCATTACGATAAATTCATCAAGAGTGGCAGAATACTCTTCGTCTATTCCCTCACCTATCCCGACAGTTACAAGCCAGCCATGCCCCGACTGTTCAAACTCATAGACGACTGGAAAGTTTTAGGGGCATATTAATCTGCCTTGAAGATATCTTCACGAGCCTCTTGGAATTGTATAAATACAACAATCCCGAGGAAACGTTTCTTTAGAAATCTTTCCTCGGGATTTATCCACAAAAATGTTACAAGAAACACTCTTACTTATTTGTCCGGCTCCAATTCCTCTATTGCACAAATGGCTTGTAGCTCGACCTTTTTAATGTGAGGATAAGTCTTCTTATAATTATCTGTCACATCTTTAAAGATACTCTCACCGTCACTATAGAATGTAGCCAAGACAACTGCTCTATAATCTTTGAAAGGCAACAAATACCAAACTTCTGTATTATCAGCATTTTGTTGGATGTTAAGAACTCCCTCCATACGAGTATTTCCTTCACTGTCAGTTATGGTAAGTCTTTTGGTTATAACACCAAAAGGATTATTAGTAGGAGTACGGAAAGTATAATATTTATAGAACTTGTCGTTCTCTATGGCATCGGCTGCGATAGCTGCGGAATCCTCGGAAGAAACGCCTTCAACTAAACATTTTCTATTTACCACATATATCGTTCTATATATCTTCCAACGGGCAGTCCAATTTTTTACTTCTACCTTTAAGATAGCAGAATTTCCGTCTGAGTCGGTTACGGTTATAGTCACATTTCCCTCAGAAACGCCACTTACGTATATCTCCTTCTCAGACTCATTTGAAGAACACGAAACCTTGGCAACACTATCATCAGAAGAAGTTGCTGATACTTTACCTTTAGCTCCATTAACATTCACCTTGCTGCCACTATCGGTATAGGTTGTAAGAGTGTTAATAACAATCTGCTTACCAGTAATTATATCACCGGTTACTTCGTCATCAGTGAGCTGAATTCCAGAATCATCATCGCTACAACTTGTCAAACAGAGCAAAGCTGCTAATGCCATAAGAATCATTCTAATTTTCATACGCTTCTTTATATTAAAGGGTTATAACTAATTAATAAACGCAACTCGTTTTCAAAACTTGCATGAGATTTCTCTTTTTACTTTTTTATATTCTATCACTCTACAAGAGAGTATTACTTTTACGTATTGCTCAAATTCAATATGTACCAACAAGAAGTAGTGAAGAAATTTCTTGCATACTTAATTTTCCAAACAAAACGAGGCAACAGCGATGGAGTAAGCTTGAACTTCTGCTTATAATGAGGATTGATAAACCAAAACTTCTTGTCAACAATAGAAAATTCACATTTTTTTATCAATTTTTCAAATAACTCTATACTTGTTCTGCACTCTTTTATGCTCATCAGCTCGCTTATAGTACCCTCTTCCTCTTTGCATAGTTTCAATAATGAATTATACATAGAGTTTGGTAACAGATGTATGAACGGAAAGTGCGAACAGAGTTTGCTTCGGCAAATCTGTTGATGTCCACCAAACGGCATCTGCCATGCAGGGAATCCGACAAAGAGAACGCCTGTTGACTTTAGAAAACTTTTGAGGTGTAACAGAAATTTTCCTTTCGCTGGAACATGTTCTATTACATCATGTAATAGTATCACGTCAAACTTTTCCTCTTCATTGATTGGCGCATGGTATTTCATAAAGTCGCAACACACGAATGTGGCATTTTCGCAGATTTCCGAAAAGTATGCTTTCGCATCTATTATTCTGCATTCTGCTATGTCTATTCCTGTAACTCTACAGCCAAGTTGGGCAAAGGGGACTAAATTGCCTCCTTCGCCACAACCCACCTCTAATACTCTACTTTTCGAAGTCAACTTTTTGAAAGTTGATAAATAGCTGACGTAAAACTCTTTAGAGGTAATTTCCAAGTCATGGAAGTACATCTTTCTATCTGTATGTCTTTTCTGCATATCTATATAATGTTTTGACCTTTTATCATATAGATACAAATTTGCCAAAAAGACTGCATGCGAAAAGAGACTTTTTACCAAGAGAACCTTATTCCAAATGGAACGGTAAATGTGAATGGACGTTCTGTCCAAGCATTCTTAATACAGCTACCATTCGGAATGTACCAATTCATAGTTGGTTCTATAAACAGATTCAGATTTGGTGCAAACTGATATTGGATTCCGATGTTTGTATTTACAGACCACTGTATCGGGAGCGTCAGTTTCCAATCTGTTGTGTATGCAGACTTATCTCCAACGATATAATCTGCATCAGTTTTTCCATATACAGGAATCAGAATACCTGTGCCTACAGAACCATAAGTTGACAATCTCTTGAACTTCATAAATTGATAAGACAGTTTGAAAGGAACACCAAGATAGTGGAGCTTTTGTTCCTTGTCAACACGATAGCTGCCAGTACCAAGAATGAGATATGATTTCAGATAAGAATATTGAAGTCCTGTCTCTAAACTCCATCTTTTACCTATGTTTTTATTTGCAGCAATGCTCAATGTTATTGGCTTGTCATGATGTTCTACTTCTACTATTTCTCCACTATTGTGGTCTGCAATATCTGCCATGGCTACATTTTCTGTAGTAGGGTCTGCCTGGGAAATGCGATGTAGTTCTTTTGCATAGTCTTCCCATGTCGTGAAATACTTCCCAGAAGGGTTGGTTGGGTCTGTTGGCTGGTCCGGACCAGAAGGCAAATCATTAGTAATATCGTTACTTTTCATAAACTTACATACACTCTGTACAAGAGTCGTACCTAAAGAAGTTGCAGCCAGTAATTGCCACTTATTCCTTTTGTGAACCTCAAGATTTTCTGTAATCCATGATTCCTTATAGAGATTAGGGGCGATGATAGAATCTTTTACCAAGATACTATCAGTTCTATTTACAGCAAACTGCTTTTCATCTTGCAATGTATCTGTTATATGTGCAATTATATTATGTTTTATTTCCGTTGTATCATCACGCATTGCTGCTATAGTCTCTACGGTTAGTATCTTGTGATAAAGAGTATATGGATTCTGCTTTGAGGTACAGTTTGTAGAGTCAACATCGTTCTTTGATGCTGGACTAACTTGACCTTTTATTTTACGTCTGCGTGTTATATTGGTATCATTTTCTGAAATAAGCTGTTTTTGGGTTATAAGTTGCTTATATACAGGAATAATAATGAGAACCAATACCATAATTAGTATTGTTCTCTGGCTCAATTTGTTTCTCAACAAAGCCTTAGCTCTCGCTAATTGCGAAGAAGAACTGTGTGGAGCTATATCAAGCAACTTTGCAATTTCCTGATGAGACAAACCATCTAGCACAGAAAGCTTGAATACCTTTTTGTATCCAACTGGTAATTTATCGATTTCAGCCATAATATCCTCGTATTGGATAGAAGATACTGTATTTCTACAATCATCACAGCTGTCAATCACACTTTCATCTATGTCTGATAAAGAAATATATCTAAATGTATTACCCTTTTCTTTGTATTTTAATGCAAGATTAGAAGTTATACTTGTAAGCCATTGACCGAATCTGTTAGGATTCTTCAAATCTTTCAAAGATACAAGCGCTAGTATAAATGCATCTTGGACAAGGTCATCAATGACATCCTTGTCCTCTTTAAGAATATTAATACATATACCTTTCATTTTAGGATAATATATCTGATACAATGTGCTGAAAGCACTATTATCTCCTTGTTTTGCTTTAAATACTAAAGTTTGTATATTTGAATCCATGAGTATATTATTTTTGTACTATTTATATATAGATATGAAACCAGCATGAATACTGCACAAAAAATAGTTAAAGAATATAAAAGCGCTTGATTATTTGCATATATCAAATATTAATTGTAAATTTGCGGTGGAAATATAAACATCGAAGATTATGGCACTTAAGTTATATCCATTAGGCATACAGACTTTCGAGCGAATCCGCAAGGAAAACAAGCTCTATATCGACAAGACGGAATACGTTTACCGCCTGACGCACACCAGCGGTACCTATTTCTTCTTGGGACGTCCACGCCGCTTTGGAAAATCCCTGTTTCTCACCACCCTCCATAGTTACTTTGAAGGCAAGAAAGACTTATTCAATGGTCTTGCCATCGAAAAGCTGGAAAAGGAGTGGACAGAATATCCTGTGCTCCACTTTGATTTGAGCGGAGGCAAACACATGAATAAAGAACAGCTGGAGAGATATCTCGCATTCATACTGGAAACAGAAGAAAAGAAATGGGGTATCACACAGCCACAAATTGATGCCAATAACCGATTGACAGAACTGATCAATACTGCATACGAGAAATCCGGAAAACAGGTAGTCGTACTTATTGATGAATATGATGCGCCCATGCTGGATGTGGTTCACGAGCAAGAACAGTTGGATACCTTGCGCAATATCATGCGCAACTTTTTCAGTCCTTTGAAATACAGCGAAGCTAAACTGCGCTTTGTCTTCCTGACGGGCATCACCAAGTTCTCGCAAGTCAGCATCTTCAGCGAACTGAACAACATCACCAACATATCCATGAATGATGATTATGCTGGTATCTGTGGCATCACCAAAGAAGAACTTCTGACGCAGATGTCGGAAGATATTAAGGAGCTTGCCCGAAGAAGAAACATAACGAAAGAGCAAGTAATCGACAAGTTGAAAGAGAATTATGACGGCTATCATTTTACAAGATTCTCACCCGATATCTTCAATCCATATAGCCTGCTGAATTGCTTTGCTGAAAACAAGTTCGGATCCTATTGGTTTACTTCCGGCACTCCAACTTATCTCATCAATATGATGCGCAAATATCAGGTAGTTCCTACAGATGTCATCACCCGAGTGGAGGCTGATGCCAGCGAGTTTGATGCTCCTACGGAGAATATGCCAACCATCATGCCGCTGCTTTACCAAAGTGGATATATCACAATCAAGGAATATCATGAAGACTACAACTATTACGTTCTTGATGTTCCTAACAAGGAGGTGAAAATGGGACTGACCAAGGCACTGATTCCATCATACGTCACACAAAATACACTTGCAACAACCAATACAGCCCGTCGTATCGCACAGGCATTGGATAAGCAGAATATGGAGGAGGCATTAACCTTACTCCAGACATTTCTGGGAACCGTTCCTTACTGCAACAACGCTCATTATGAGGGACATTACCAGCAAATGCTCTTCATCATATTCTCTCTGCTTACAGACTATCAGGTGGACGTTGAAGTTCATACACCCAACGGCAGAGTTGACATCGTATTGCTCACCCATACAGACCTTTTCCTGTTGGAGATTAAGTTAGACAAGAGTGCGAAGTCTGCAATGCAGCAAATCAACCTGAAGAACTATCACAAACGATTTGCGCTAAGCGGCAAGCCAATAACCAAGGTCGGCATCAACTTCGACAGTAAAACTGGGAATATCGATAATTGGATAATCGAAAAAGCATAAGATAAAAATATCTGTCTGCGACATCATAGAGGAAGGTATGGTCTATGCATAGATAAGACAGCTTTCTGATACATCTAAAAAGCAAAAAAGAAAAGTTTATTATGTCAATATTCAGTCGCCTCTTTGGAAGGAAAAACAATCTCACCGTAAGCTCTGACATCAGGAAGAAAGATGCCAGAAGCAGGAACATTGCCTTCGTGGATACAGAAGTGGGACTGAAAGACCATAAAATACACGATATCGGGGCATTAAGTTATGACGGAGCCACCTTTCACCAAGCATCACAGACGGCACTGAACAAGTTCCTGCAAGAAGGAAAGGTTGACTATATCTGCGGTCATAACCTCATTCATCACGATGCCCGCTATCTCCAACTCAACGGCATACTGATAGATACCCTCTATCTCTCCCCGCTCCTCTTCCCCAAGCGCCCTTACCATCATCTGGTAAAGGACGACAAATTGATGAGCGAGCAGATGAACAATCCTGTCAATGACTGCGAGAAAGCCAAGGAGCTGTTGATGGATGAAATCGCTGCATGGAATCAATTATCAGAAAGGAAAAGGAAAATCTTCACCTTGCTGCTCCAGCATGAAGAGGAATTCAAAGGATTCCTGATGTATGTGGGAGCCATCGAAAAGGATGACGCAATGATAGGCGTTTCAGAATTCATTTTTTCTGAATACAAGAATCATATTTGCGCCCATGCCGACATTCCGGCTCTTGCAGCCCAGTCGCCTTGCGGCTTGGCATACGCCTTGGCTCTCATAGGCACAGACGATTACCAATCTGTTACCCCAGGTTGGGTACTCTGCCATTATCCCGAAGTAGAACATATCATCTATATGCTCTGCCATACCCAATGCACCGATGGCTGCGAGTATTGCAACCGCATGCTCGACATTCATCACAACCTGAAACAGCTCTTCGGCTATGATGCCTTCCGTACCTATGACGGCGAACCGCTGCAGGAACAGGCATCGCAGGCTGCTGTGGATGGCAAGTCACTATTGGCGATATTTCCTACGGGTGGCGGCAAGTCGCTCACCTTCCAGTTGCCAGCCCTGATGGATGGCAGAACCGTACATGGACTCACGGTGGTTATCTCGCCCTTGCAATCATTGATGAAAGACCAGGTAGATAACCTCGCAGACCGTGGCTTCACCGATGCCGTAACCATCAATGGTCTCCTCGACCCTATCTCCCGCTCTCTAGCCATCGAACGAGTTCTGAGCGGAGATGCCACCTTATTATATATAGCACCAGAGATGTTGCGCTCCAAGACCATCGAGCGCATCCTGATGGCACGGCATGTGGTGAGATTCGTCATTGATGAAGCTCACTGCTTCTCTGCATGGGGACAAGACTTCCGGGTGGATTACCTATACATCGGCAAGTTTATCAAGAAATATCAGGAACACAAGTTTGGCAAGGACGCTATGGACCGCAATCATGGTCATACCCTGATACCTGTATCCTGCTTCACCGCCACAGCAAAACAGAAGGTGGTGCAGGACATCTGCGACTACTTCAAGCATTGGCTGGGCACCGATCTCCAGCTCTTCGCCTCATCAGCCTCACGTACCAACCTGCACTATTCCGTTATCCACGTAGATAGTGACGGCAACAAATACAATCTACTGCGCTCGCTGGTAGAGCAGGCAGATTGCCCAACCATCATCTACGTATCCCGCACCAAGCGAACCCGGCAACTCGCCCAAAAACTGACACGTGACGGTATATCCGCCCTGCCCTATAATGGCAAGATGGATGCTGATGAGAAGATACACAATCAGGATGCCTTCATGAGCGATAAGATTAGAATCATCGTTGCCACCTCCGCCTTCGGCATGGGAGTAGATAAGAGCGATGTGGGGCTGGTTATCCACTACGACATCTCCGACTCTCTGGAGAACTATGTACAGGAGGCTGGACGTGCAGGAAGAGATCCACACCTCAATGCCAAATGCTATGTACTCTATAGCGACGAGGACTTAGATAAGCACTTCATCCTGCTCAATCAAACCAAGCTGAGCATCAGCGAGATACAACAGGTATGGAATACCATCAAAGTTCTTACCAAGCAGCGTCCACACGTAAGTTGTTCGGCACTGGAGATAGCCCGTCAAGCCGGTTGGGATGACTCGGTATCCGACATAGAAACCCGTGTCCGCACCGCCCTATCTGCTCTAGAACAGAGCGGATACATAGAGCGTGGCAACAATATTCCGCACGTCTATGCCACAGGTATCACCGTCAAGAACATGGACGAGGCAAGACTGCGCCTCACCGAATCACCCCTGTTCTCGGAAGATGAGATGCAGAATGCCATCCGCATCATCAAGTCGCTTATCACCCAGAAGCATATAGCCAAGGCACAGGATAGCGAGGCAGAATCCCGCATCGATTACCTCGCCGACATCCTAGGACTCAGTAAGCGAGACGTCATCTCCTCCGTTGACAGAATGCGACAGGAAGGCATCCTTGCCGATACCCGTGACATCTCTGCCTATCTGCAAGACATCAGCGACAAGCAACGCAAGCCTCAGCAGATGCTGGAGAACTTCGCCAAACTGGAAAGATACATTCTGGAACATATCCCGGATGAAGCGCTGCACATCACATACAAGCAACTCAATGACAATGCCGTACATGACGGCATCAACACTTCAACCGAAAAGAAAATCCGCACACTGCTATACTTCCTGGCAGTGAAGGGATATGCGCACAAGAAGGAAGATGGTGGTCGCAATCTCATCGTAACAAGAGACAAGGATATAGAGACCATCATCAAGCGATTCGAAAGACGAATTGAGGTTTGCCGATTCATCATCGAAAGACTATACAGCCTGGCAGAGGAAGAGAGCAACAATAGCTCTTCTGAAGAAAAGAATCCTTCTGAAGAAAAAGGTTTAGGAAAAGCCTCTGGCTCTAGAGATAATTCAAAAGAGAATTCAAGAGAGAATTCAAGAGAGAAGCCTCTCCAATTCTCGGTAGTTGAACTTCTGAACGATCTGAAATCCAGCAACCAGTCACTCTTCTCCGACTTCTCTTCCCTGCAGTTGGAAGACGTAGAGGAAGCCTTGCTCTATCTCTCCAAGATAGGAGCCATGAAGCTGGAAGGAGGATTCCTGGTACTCTACAATGCAATGGCAATTAAGCGTACCAAGGAACTCCGACTGCGCTATAAGCAGGAGGATTATCGCATGCTCAATGAGTTCTACAAACAGAAGATTCAGCAGATTCACATCGTGGGCGAATATGCCAACCTGATGGTAAGGGATTATGATGCCGCCCTTCAATATGTGCAGGATTATTTCCAGATGGACTACCACCGCTTCATCTTAAAGTACTTTAAGGGCAACCGGGAGACTGAGATAGAGCGCAACGTAACACCTTCGAAGTACAAACAACTCTTCGGAATGCTATCCAAGCGACAGAAGGAAATCATCGACGACCATGAGTCTCGCTGCATCGTAGTCGCTGCCGGTCCTGGCAGCGGCAAGACACGTGTGCTCGTGCATAAGCTTGCCTCTCTCCTGCTGTTGGAAGATGTAAAGCACGAACAACTTCTGATGCTCACTTTCTCGCGTGCAGCCGCTACCGAGTTCAAGCAGCGACTGATGCAACTCATCGGCAATGCCGCCCATTTCGTAGAAATCAAAACCTTCCATTCTTACTGCTTCGACCTGTTAGGTAGGGTTGGCAATCTGGATGAAGCTGGAGATGTGGTTAAGCAAGCTGCCGAAATGATCAACAATGGAGAAGTGGAACCCAATCGCATCAGCAAGACCGTGCTCGTGATCGATGAGGCGCAAGACATGAGCAAGGATGACTATGCTCTAGTCACAGCTCTAATGAAAGCCAACGAAGAGATGAGGGTGATAGCCGTAGGCGATGATGACCAGAACATCTATGAGTTTAGGGGTTCCAACTCACAGTATCTCTATGAACTGACCCAGACAGAGCACAGCCGTTTCATTGAGATGACCGAGAATTACCGCAGCCTTCGCCATATTGTGGATGCTGCCAACGACTTCGCCCGTAACATCCGCCAACGAATCAAATCTACCCCTATCATCTCCATGAGTCAAGAAGATGGAGAGGTAAGAATCGTGAAGCATCCATACGAGATTCAGAAGAAAAAGGTTTATATGTATCAGCCTATTCTTGAAGATGTTACGCGATTACTAAGAAGTAACGCTTCAAAAAAAGCCGATGCTTCTTCCCGCAAGAAGAACGAAACTATCAGTATCCTCACGCAGACCAATGAGGAGGCTGTCATCATGCTGGCTCTTCTTCACAGTCATGGCATCAAGGCCAAGCTGGTGCAATCAATGGACGGCTTGCGCTTCTGGAATCTGGCAGAGGTAAGATATTTCTTGAAGAAGATAGACCAAGGCATCAAGGAGACGAAATCCCCTATCATCCCTGATGATATTTGGGAAGCAGCTAAGCAGCAGACATTCCAAAAGTATGCCACCAGCCAGGCATTGCCATACCTGCGCCGCAGCCTACAGATATTTGAGCAGACCAATCGTGCCAAGTACTACAGCGACCTGAGGGAGTTCGTGTTCGAATCATCAGTAGAAGACTTCTGTGACATCTCGAAATCAGACATCGTGGTCAGCACCATCCACAAGGCAAAAGGCCATGAGTTCGACCATGTACTGATGCTCATTACCCATCCCGAGCATCCTACAGATGACATACTGCGCCGATACTATGTGGGCATGACCCGTGCCAAGCGTACGCTTGCCATCCACACCAACGGCAATCTCTTCGACAGTCTGAAAAGTGCCCAGCATCTCTATGATGCCCAAGCCTACGATGAGCCCAAAGAAATAGTACTTCAGCTCTCACACAAGGATGTAAACCTGGGCTTCTCCAAGCCTCACAAGGATGCTATCCTTTGCCTGAGAAGCGGTATGCCGCTAACCTATCACGACCATTGCCTCTGTCTCCCATCAACAGGCAGAGACATAGCCCAGCTCTCCATCAAGATGAAAGAGAAACTAGGCAAATGGGAGTTGAAAGGTTACAAGGTAACCGCTGCCCGAATCCGCTTCATCGTGGCATGGAAGTCAAAGGATGCACCGAGGGATGAGAAGGAATCCGCCATCGTGCTCGCTGATTTGGTGATGAAAAAATAAGGTAAATTCATCAAAAATCTATCACCAAACGCTATTTATCCTTTCTTTTTATACACAAAAGTGTAATTCTTAAGCCGCACTCTTGAGAAATACACTTTTGTGTCAAAGGCTTTTTCCTATAAAGCTATACTTTTGCAGCAGAAAAATAAATGAATCAAGCAAAACTGTAGCAATATGAAGGAAAAAGTAATTTTTACCACAGTGTTGTACCTCTCGGCTATGACTCCGATGATGGCGCAGAATATCACCGGCAAGGTGATGAATACCAAGGGAGAACCTTTGGCGTTTGCCAATGTAGTATTATTGAATAGAACAGACTCGGCTTTCGTCAAGGGCGCAGTGAGTGGAGCGGATGGCAGCTTTGTCATCGACTCTTCCTGCAACGGCGGAATCATCAAGGTGACATCCGTAGGCTATAAGACAATCTGCAAGGATTGCGAGGGCGAGAATGTGGGCATCATCAAGATGGAAGAAGACAGCAAGATGCTCGGCGAAGTAGTCGTGAAATCATCTCTGCCTAAGACTATCCTGAAGAATGGCGGAATGACAACAACCATTGTCGGCTCTGTTCTTGAGAAGGCAGGAACCATGGAACACCTGCTCGACCGCATCCCTAACGTTTCTGCCCAAAATGGCAGCATCAAGGTATTCGGACGTGGTGAGCCTGTTATCTATATCAATGGACGACAGATGAGAGACAAGAGCGAGCTGGACCGTTTGCATTCCGATAACATCAAGTCGGTGGAAGTCATCACTAACCCTGGTGCTCGTTACGCAGCCAGCACCAAGGCGGTCATCCGTATCACAACGAAGAAGATACAAGGCGAGGGCTTCGGATTTGACGCTACAACAGAAGGATCGTACGACGAGAAAAAGAACATTGGAGGATATGGCAGGCTGAATATGAACTATCGCAAAAATGGATTAGAGCTGGGCGCATACGCCTTTGGAGCAAAGCAATACCAACCCGATAACAAAGACTTACAGCAGAAGACTTATCTTGACAAGACGTGGAACCAGAAAAGTGAGATAAGACAAGTAGGTATTATCGAAGCCATGAACTTTCGATTGGATGCCAGCTACCAGTTGGATGCCAATAACTCTATAGGTGCCAACTTTGGTTTTCTAAGAAATCCAAAACAAACATGGAACGGCGATATGAGTTCTTCTATATTGCAAGACGAAGAATTGTCTGAAAGTTCTGATAGTCATGCTGATTTCTTTTGGCAGAAGAATAATCTTTCAAGCAACATTTACTATGTGGGAAAGATTGGCAAACTCGGCATCGACTTCAATACCGACTGGCTATGGTCGAAGGAATACCAGAACGATGTTACCAAAGAGCAATACCAGGAAGTGGGGATGAATGCACAAAGCCAGACGGTTCATAGCTTGACTAACAAGAACTATCATTTGCTCGCTTCCAAGCTGGTTCTTTCTTATCCATTATTAGGTGGTGAATTGTCTTTGGGTGGCGAATATTCTAACACCCATCGTACCTCAAAGTATCAGGTTGTGCCAACCAACTTTGTGTCGGATGATGACAGCCGTATTACAGAAAGCATGACTTCTTCATTCTTGACCTATTCAAGAGATTTCGGAAACGTGAGCATGGAGGCAGGATTGAGATACGAGTACATCGACTTCAATTACTATGAGTATGGCAAGTATGTGCCAGAGCAAAGCAAGTCGTACGGCAATTGGTTCCCATCGCTCAGCGTGTCGCTGCCTGTGGGCAATGTACAGATGCAGCTGAGCTATGCAGCCGACATCAATCGCCCTTCCTATCAAAATTTACGCAGCGGCATACAGTATGACAACCGCTACACGTATGAAACGGGAAATCCATTCTTAGTGTCTGAGATAAGCAAAAATCTCAACTACGAATTGGCTTACAAGTGGTTGACTTTCGACATGACCTACAGTCATACTTCACATCCAATTATGTCAACAGTGGAGACTTATAAGGATAATCCTGCAATAGGCTTGTTGAAGCCTTTGAATGGGAATTCGTATAATGACGTAGAGGCATCCATCAACTTGCGCCCTTCGTTTGGCATTTGGTATCCTTCGTTTACCGCATCCGTTGACAAGCAATGGTTTGATATGGAGACGCACGATGGAAAAGCGCTCAACAAGCCAATGGCTTCTTTCCGTTTTGACAATACGCTCAACACCAAATTGGGAATGTTTACGTTGATGATGTCGTATATCACGAAAGGCCATGAAGAGAATCAGTATCTGTACAAGCCAATGTTTTGCACGAATGTTTCTGCATATAAGGCTTTCTTGAAAGACCGTTTGTCGTTTCAGCTCTTCATCTATGATTTGTTCGGGACAAACGATAGCCACATGATTGCTCATTTTGGCAAAATAAAGGAAATGGTGTATGATGGACTGTCAACAAGCAAAGTTTCGCTTACTGTACGGTATAAGTTCAACACAACAAGAAGCAAATATAAGGGTACGGGTGCTGGAGAAAGCCAGAAGAACAGAATGTAATCTGTCTGCAGCATCCGGTAATGGTGTAATGACAATAAATCTCTCTATAAATGAACAACCCAATAAAATTGTTGATTAGTGGCGCAGACATGGGAGGCTTGATAGCTTCCTGTGCCTTGCACCATGACTTCCATGAAAGCCCTCGGCAGGAAGATAGATTTCAAATCTATCGCATAGAAAAGGATACGCTGACGATGGAAGATGTGGATGCATGCGACTTGTCGGGCATCCGATATGCGGTGAATGCAACCTTGCATGACAACGAAGCCTCTTTTGCTTTCGATGAGAAATGCAAGGAGCAGGGCATCCCCGTTATCCATGCCGTCAATCTTGGCAAGGCTGCCTTTCTCGCTGTAGAGAAATCGAAAGGCTATCCATTCAGCGAAGTAGTGAAAAAAGGTTCGGATGATTTCCGTTGCTCACTGGGCAAGTATATCTCTCAGTATGGAATGTTCTGGCAGATGCCTGTGCCTTGGGTGGATGAAGCCATCAGGCACTATTCTGAGGAATCTTTCCCGCAACTGGGCATCGGGGCATACATAGCCGCCGGCTATTGTGCCAACATTCTCGCAAACCTTGCGGAAGGCAAGGAGGTGAAATACTTCCCCAAGTTCTATCTCTCGCCATTGTTGGAAGAGATATGATTGCGATTATATCATCTGATAGTTCGTGGCATGAAACAGCGCCTCGGCAATGTTCTTCACGCCCATCTTGGCGAAAAGGTTGCGCTTGCAAGCCTTTATCGTATCCACCGACTTGCATAGTCGGTCGGCAATATCATTCATCGTGTAACCTTGGGCAGACAATCTCAAAACATCTCTCTCAGTCTCGCTCAAGGTTATGCCTTCTTTCTTTTCCCACTTATGGCGCAATGTGGAATATTCAAAATAGCTACGCTCACCATTCTTCTGCATGATGATATGCCCCGGTTCATCGGTTGCTGCCAATGATACGGTGCAGAGGGCAAGCCAGATTCTTCCATCATCAGAAAGAAGTATCGGAGTAAGGTGATGATGAATCAATCGGCTATGTCTGCCATTGGTAAGATGAAAATCGTACGAGATGGTATAGTCCAGACGGTCGCCCACAGGCAATTCATTGAAAAGATCAAAACCTTTCTTGTTCACTTCGAGCAGCATCTGCAGGTCAGCATCCGGAACATGGTCTATATACATCTGATAGCCTGCGTCCATCAACTGCTCCGGTTCCAATCCGCAGAGATAAGCGAGGTTATCTGATGCATAGATGAAGTCCTGATGAAAATAGTCGATGATATAGACGCACTGGTAGGTGCTGCGGGCAAAGGCCTTTGCCGCATTCACCAATAATTCAATCTTCTCGTAATCTTCTCTGTTGATATGATTCACCTCGTTGGAATGGAGGAAGAAATCGTCTTTTTCTTTATTCATAAGCTATTCTGAATATTACTCTTTCTATCTGTTCTCCGATAAGCCATCGGATCTCTTTTAAATACGCTATTCGGCTACAAAAGTACATATTTTTATTTGATTACAACTCTATTGGATTGTTTATTTACAGATAATTAACCGTAAAAGCAGATGAAGCCATAGAGATCACCGAGATAAAAAACTCCCCAAACGCATATTTTAAGATATTAGATAGAGGGGCAACTGCAAAAGCGTGTGGATGTAATATACTAAAGTCTTAACTCCTCTGCGACCGCAACGAGCGATAACTTCTTTAACTTCTGAACTTGCGAAACTTGAATATACAATGGTATTTTGAGCCGATTCAACATAAACTAACCTTCAGAAATAGCTTCTCAAAAACAGCAATTATAATTTTATTCTCCTTTCACAAACACCAGAATATACTTATAGTCAATCACTTAAGTGTGAAAGGAGAATTCAACACCCCAGTACTACGGCTATCATGGGAAACGACAAAAGAACCAACTGCGCTTACCACCGCACCATTTACCTTGAGCTGAAACAACAATAATAATCAGCCGAAAGGACTATTAATATAAGGAGAAGGCAACTTAGTCTAAAGGAGAAAGCAACTATCACAAAAGGAATAGAAAAGGCTTCTTTGTATCGGATGACCCGGGTCATCCATATAGATGACGGGAGTGAGCCATATAGATGACCCGAGTCATCCATATAGACGACCTTAGTCATCCAGCCGATAAATCGCCTCTTTTCGCCTGCCAATATCTATCCCTCATCCTTCTAGTTACTATGCTTCATCCCAACATTCATAACAAAGACACCCACTATTCATTATCAAAATACCTGCTATTTACTATCAAGACGCTCATTATTCATTATCAAAACATCTATTATTGACTATACCAGATCCTTGCCCCACCTATACCATACTCATTAAAAGCAAGGCACATCGCCAAATTTAAGCTTAGCCATCAATTATCATCTCAAAATAAAGAGGTTTTTCCTTTCACACTTAACTCTCTCATTTTCAACACAATCCGCATTCCGTGAAAGGAGATTTATTATCTACCTTAAATATTTTCAGCAAATTTATCCCCCTAAAATTGGGTGGATTCAAAAAAGTAGTACCTTTGCACCCACCACTCATCCATATTAGTGCCATTTTTATTTGGTAGTTTAAGAATAAAAGATTACCTTTGTATCGCTAAACAGAAAGAAGAGAACGATGGCTATAAAATATGATCAGCAATTATACATAGGATACTCCAAGACATTCTACAATCTAAAGATTTTGGTAATATGTTAAACAAAGTAGATAAAAGAATAACTGAGCAAAGCTCACTCTACGAGCATCTGGAAAAGATGAGCGTGGATGAACTCACCGCTCATATCAATGCAGAAAACAAGAAGGTGGCTCTGGCAATAGAAGAAGCATTGCCTGCCATCAACCAACTGATTTCCGCCATCGAAGGGCAGCTGAAGAAGGGCGGAAGGCTCTTCTATGCCGGTTGCGGAACGGGCGGAAGACTTGCTACGCTCGATACCATCGAGGTGCAGAACACCTATGGTATTGACGGTTCACAGATACAGGCCATCTTCCCCGGAGGCATCGGCTGCCTTACACAAACCAGGGAATCAAGAGAAGACGACCTGGAGAATGGCTGGCATCAGCTCTGCGACAAGCATATCTCAAGGCAAGATTTCGTGCTGGGCTTCTCGGCAAGTGGCACTACTCCCTTTGTACTCGCCATCCTGAAGCATTGCAAGGAGGCAGGTATTCCTACGGGATGCATCGTCAACAATCCCCACGCTCCCATCGCCCAGGCTGCTGATTATCCTGTAGAAGTCATCACGGGACCGGAGTTCGTAACGGGAAGTACCCGCATGAAAGCCGGTTCATCGCAGAAGATGATTCTGGATATGATCAGTACTTCTCTTCAGATTCGTCAAGGACGAGTGGAAGGCAACAAGATGGTGAACGCCAAGCTCATCAATCATAAACTCATCGACCGTGCCTGCCGCATCTTCATGGAACGCAATCCGGAATATACGGATTACGAAGAAGTAAAGCAACTGATTCTGAAAGCTGGAAGCGTGAAGAAGGCGGAAGACCTGCTGAAGAGTAAAAGCGATTTAAATGCTTAGATAGAGTTAGACAAAACTTCACCTTATATAAAAATAAGAACTATCAAGACTTCACCTTTATAAAATAGGAATATCAAGATTTCACCTTATATAATAAGACAATATGGAAAAGAAAGCAATTGTAATGGGTGCCACATCGGGCATCGGAATGGAAGTGGCGAAACTGCTTGCAGCAAAAGGATGGCAGGTAGGAATAGCCGGAAGAAGAATCGAAAGATTGCAGGCTCTGATTTCGCAGGGCGGCATTACCTGCTATCAGCAAATAGACGTAACTTCTCCCGATGCTCCTGCCCAACTTCAGGAACTCATCGATAAGTTGGGAGGCATGGACTTGTATTTCCATAGTTCAGGCATTGGCTGGCAGAATAATACGCTGGATATAGAAAAGGAATTGAAGACCGTGGAAACAAACGGCTTGGGATTCACAAGAATGGTGGATACGGCATTCAACTGGTTTGCCGCCCAGTCTTCTACTCCTACCAATAAGAGTAAGTTTTCTGTTCCTGAAAGTAAGAAGAAGTCAAACCATGCCTATCAGAATTTCCGCATTGCCTGCATCACTTCCATCGCCGGAACCAAAGGTCTCGGTGCAGCCCCTGCCTACTCTGCCACCAAGCGATTCCAGAACCATTATCTGGAATGCCTGTCGCAGCAGGCACGGATGCGTCATCTCCCCATCGCCATTACAGATATCCGACCAGGTTTCGTAAAGACCGACCTCATCGCAGGCAGCAGCTATCCACTGCAGCTCAAATCGGAAGACGTGGCGAAACATATAGTGAATGCTATCGAAAACGGAAAGGAAGTTAAGGTGATAGACTGGAGATATGATATCCTCGTCTTCCTCTGGCGACTCATTCCTAGATGGTTATGGATGAGATTGAAGATTACAACATAACAACTTTATTCCTTTCTGATGACTATCGTCTTGAACCAGTCTTTCAATACTCCAGCATATTGATCCTGCGAATCAGACAGCAGGATGACAACCTGGGAACCATCTTCCAGCATAGGACCAAGACACATACCTTCGTAATTGGCAAAGGAACGCTTGGAAAGAGACAAGCCGGTTTTCCATTCCGTGAGCAATCTCTTTTTCAAGAAAGGAGTATCTGATGAAAACTTCTCTTTCATAGAAAACTCCTCAGAATTCAAAGGATTGATCAGATAGAGCTTGCACTTGCAGAAAGCACCTATCTTGATCTTAGGAATAAATGCCTCACGCTCCAGAACCAGAAGCTGTCCATCGGGCAAGGCACAAAGCTCACTCACACCCATCACATAGATATCTGCTTTCTTATGGGTAGAAGGTTGATCCATCTGATAGGCATAGGTAGTCATATAACGAGAGTCTTTCTTGCTATTCACTTGCTCGCTATACTCTTCCTTGTTACTATCTTCCTTCATCTTTCCCCAATCAAGCCTCATCAAACGAAGCTGGTTGGTCAATCCGTTTTGAGGAGTAGCAGGCTGTCCGTCCTTGCGAAGCGTGCTCTCAGGTATTGTCCAGAGATACTGATGGACGGAATCAAAAGCCAGAGACTCAAAATTATAATTAGGATAAAAATCAGATGAAGCCCATCTGCTTTCCCAAAGGTTCTGCCGATAGCCAACCTTGGCAGTATCCGCCGAAATAGGCAGAATAGGATACTCCTTTAAACGGCAATATCCTTCGCTTGCTATCACCAAGGTAGAATCAGAAACCTTCACGATGGCTTCATGGTCAAATCCCTTCTCCAGCCCCTGCCAAGGCTTGCCGTCGTTCAGCGTTCCATCTGTTCTCTCGGTAAAACCCAGGTTCTCTACCTGTTCCAGTTCGCCGGTCTTGGGATTCACCTGAATTCGGAAGTTGAAATACAGAGCACTATCCGACTTGTCGCTTACCACCGCATAGATATCATCATACAGATGAGCAATGCCGCTGTAGTTGCCCGCAGCCACTGTATTAGGAAAAGCCTTCTGAGAATTCTCTCTCACTACTTTCCAATCCTGTGCTCCAGCCAACAGACTGAATGCCAGGAAGATGGTCAGGATACTACAACGCAGCATAGGTAAGAACAAACTCCATGGTTAATTCGAAATCCACATGCGCCGTCTTTCTGCTCTTGAGATTCTCCACATCACACGACCAGTCTGCCATCGTATCAAATGGCTTTACCCGCATATCCTCAAACATCAGTTTTTCCTCTGAGAATAACTTGAAGACCGTTTCCTTGGCACACCAATGCACCAGCTTGGCATCCAGATCTTCCGCCTTCTCATCCTTTCGCAGGAATTTGGAAGCGATGCGCTCTACCCTATCGCTGAAGTATTCGATATCCACCGCCACTTCCTGATTCTTGGAAAGGATAAGCGCAGCATAACCCTTGGTATGCGAAACGCTGATATGATAACCACGGAACAATGGCTTTCCAGCCTCGTTGTGAGTAATGTCACCCGCATGAGAAAGCAAGCCCTTGGAAGCTCCGTTCGTCTTGAGCATCTCATACATTAATGCACGAATGGCAAGAAACTCCAGTTTCCTGCCATCGTTCTTATATTTCTCTTCCATCTGGGAACGGTAAGCCTGCAGAAGTGGATATGCTTCAACCAACTGTTCTACAGTCTCATCCATCTGCCATAAGCCCAGACTCACTCCCGGATAAACTTCTCGTATATTGACAACTGCCATACTATATAATCAAAATATTACAAATATAAGGAGGATGAACTACTTGGAGGAATTCTCCTCTTCGTTTCTTACCGGATGTACCGTCACCTTAATCTTGCTGATGCGACGCTCCTCGATATTCATCACCTCAAAAGTATAGTTCTTATAATCTATCTTCTCGTGCATACTTGGGAAATCACCCTTGATTTCCAAGAGCAGACCAGCCAGAGAATCTGCATCGCCCTCAACCTCCTCGAACTCTTCGTCATCTACATTCAGAATCTTGCAGAAGTCTGAAAGCAAGGTCTTGCCTTCGAAGATAAATGTATTATAATTTAATTTCGAATAGAACTTCTCCTCCTCATCATATTCATCATTGATCTCGCCAACGATTTCCTCCAGGATATCCTCCAGGGTTACGATACCGGAAGTACCGCCAAACTCATCTACCACAATGGCGATATGAACCTTATTCTCCTGGAACTCACGAAGCAGATCATCTATCTTCTTGGTTTCAGGAACGAAGTAAGGAGGACGAATCAAACTCTGCCAACGGAAGTTGGATGTCTTCGTCAGATGAGGCAACAAGTCCTTGATATACAACACACCACGGATATTATCCGTATTATCCTGATAAACAGGAATACGGCTGTAGTTGTTCTCTACAATACACTTCAACACCTCAGGATAGGTACTGCGAATATCCAGGTCAACGATGTTCTGACGAGTAGTCATCACCTCCTTGGCAGTTTCATCGCCAAATCGGATGATACCCTTCAGCATGCTCTGCTCGTCCTTGATATCTTCCTTGTCGGTGAGTTCCAGAGCCTGTTCCAAATCATCCACACTCAGGACATGATTCTCTTTCTGTATAATCTTTTCAGCAACGATTCCACTCTTCAGCAGTACATTCTCCAATGCCCAGAACACCTTGCGTGCAAACATAATGCCGCCCACACATCTACGGCAAAACTTGAGAGGATCCTGTCGGGCATAAACCTTAGGCATAATCTCTCCGAAGAGCAAAAGCAAGAATGTAAGGATTACCGTGATGATAAGGAACTGAAGCCAATAAGCCTTAGGACCAAACTCCACGATTCCGGCAAAAACATAATTGAGGAGCATGATGATGGTGACATTCACAAAGTTATTGGTTATCAGAATGGTAGCCAATGTACGTTCTGAATCCTCACGCAACATCTGAATTTTCTTGTCACAGTCAGTTTTCTCGTCCTCCAGTTCCGCAACATCCGCTGGTGATAAACTAAAAAAAGCGATTTCGGAACCACTGGCAAAAGCTGACATACCAAGCAGGATAGCTGCCAATATAGCAGCTACAAAAACACCAGTAGATGGCTGCAAGAGCAGCACATCACTAAAAGCATCCGTTATGGTCGATATATCCAATTTCTGAGCTTAAAATTTAAAATGGTAAATCTTTGTTCTCAGTAGTCTCTGCAGGAGATGGGGTTGATGAAGCAGGAGCTGAAGTTGGAGCAGAAGCTCCCGCCCGCGAGGTCAGCATCTCCATATTATCAACGTATATCTCGGTGATATTATGTCGCTTACCCTGCTTGTCATCATAGAGTCGATAGCGGATCCGGCCTTCCACATAGAGTCGGTCGCCCTTGTGTACATACTTCTCCACCACCTTTGCAAGACCACGGAAGAACACGAGGTTATGCCAATCGGTATGATCTGGTACTTGCATACCATTAGCCAGGGTGTAACCTTTCTCCGTTGTCGCAAAAGACACTTGGGCTACCGCCTGATCTGCATCATAATAATGCACAACAGGTTCCTTGCCCACATTACCAATCAACATTACCTTATTCATAGTTTCCTAATAATTATCTTTTTACTTCCACATTCCCAGATAGCGGAAATGGAAATTCTTACCCTTAGCTGAAGGGAACTGACTACGAGAGTCAACTCTCTCCTTCAAGTGCTCTACAATACGAGTGTAGCAATCCAACCCCGACATAGCCTTTACATGAGCCACGAAGTGAGTATCTCGGTATTCAAACTTTCCCGTAGCAGGCACCATCACAACACGCTTGAAATCCAAAGATCCCTCGTACCAGCCAGCCAACTCCTGTGTTAGATTCAGCATTACAGGATTCTCCTGGCGTTCTGCAGGCGCAGACGAACGCAAGGCCTTCTTATCCTTGAAATCCTGCATCGTAGCAGCAGCCGTCTTGATAACTATGAAATAAATACGAGGACGAACTTTATAACGTTTAGGATAGCAAACATCGCTAGCGGCGTAATCTCTAATATCTGCCTCTAGCTCAGCATCCATACCAATTTCCGGGATACCTTTCAAAAAATCTATTGCTTCATCGACATTATTTACTAATGTCTCCTGATCGAAATATCTTAAATATAAATTCATAATAGGTATGTTTCTCTATTTTCAAATAAAATAGAGCGGAAAACGGGACTCGGACCCGCGACCCCAACCTTGGCAAGGTTGTGCTCTACCAACTGAGCTATTTCCGCCTAACAAAAATAATGAAAATGGTGAAGAGGAGGAGACTCGAACTCCCACGACACAATTGTCACTACCCCCTCAAAGTAGCGCGTCTACCAATTCCGCCACCTCTCCATTACCTTGAAATTCCATACCTAATACAGAATGACATGTTGTCCAAAATGTTCGAGCGGAAAACGGGACTCGGACCCGCGACCCCAACCTTGGCAAGGTTGTGCTCTACCAACTGAGCTATTTCCGCTTGTACAACTTCAAGAAGTGAAGAGGAGGAGACTCGAACTCCCACGACACAATTGTCACTACCCCCTCAAAGTAGCGCGTCTACCAATTCCGCCACCTCTCCAACATTTAGATGCCATTTTGAACATCAGTGCCCAAGACAGGACTCGAACCTGCACGTTGTGAAACACACGCACCTGAAACGTGCGCGTCTACCAATTCCGCCACTTGGGCTCAAAAATACACACCCCTTCTAACTAGATATGTAAAAGAATGGAGCGGAAAACGGGACTCGGACCCGCGACCCCAACCTTGGCAAGGTTGTGCTCTACCAACTGAGCTATTTCCGCTTATTTCCTAACTTTCATAGGAGCGTTCCTCTGAATGCGAGTGCAAAAGTACTACATTTTTTTGAACCCACCAAATTTTTCAGCGTTTTTTTTATAAAAAATGCACATTTTTCTTCATTTTAGAGGAAAAACGTGCATTTTTAGGCGTATTTCAAGCATGATTCGTCCATTTTAGGGACAAACTTCATCAAATAACCAGTCATCAATCCATCCTGTCGCGATAGTCCTCATATCCAAATTCACGCAAAATTTCCAAATTTCCGTCCAAATGTACGATTCCGATAGCCGGATGAGTGATGCCATTAAAGGTATTTGTCTTCACTGTGGTGTAGTGGAGCATGTCTTCAAAGATGACATTTTCGCCAATTTCCAGCTCATGATCGAATTTCCAGTACCCCATGAAGTCACCACTCAGGCAACTATTGCCACCTATTCTATATATATGTTCGCCCTCCGGAGCCTTCATCGGGTCTTCAACCTCCAAAGTTTCAGCATTTCTCACTGCCGGCATATATGGCATTTCGAGACAATCTGGCATGTGGCAGGTAAAACTGGCGTTGATAATCGCAGTCTTGATACCTTTATCTTCTACCACATCTACTACCTGGGTTACCAACGGACCAGTTTGCCATCCAAAGGCACTACCAGGCTCCAGGATAACCTTCAGATGAGGATAACGGGCATGAAATCCCTTTAATATATTAATAAGGTGTAAAACATCATAATCCTTGCGAGTCATCAAGTGACCACCTCCAAAGTTAATCCACTTCAACTGCGGGAACCATTTGGCAAACTTTTCCTCGATATGTGCCAATGTGCGTTCGAAGACATCCGCCCCACTCTCGCAATGGCAATGACAATGGAATCCCTCTATGTCGGAAGGCAAGGTTTCCGGCAACTTATCTGCCGATACGCCAAATCTGGTTCCCGGAGCACATGGATTATACAATAAGGTTTCCACCTCAGAATATTCAGGATTCACTCTCAATCCGTACTTGATTTCCGGATTTGCCAATCGGGCACGCTCATGATAACGCTCATACTGAGAAAGCGAGTTGAACGAAAGATGACTCGAACAGCGGGCTATCTCATCAATCTCATAATCCGTATAAGCCGGCGAAAATGTATGCGCCGGACTTCCAAACTTCTCGAAAGCCAGTTTCGCCTCACTCAAAGAACTCGCCGTAGTAGAATGAATGTACTCTCTGAAAATCGGAAAAGTCTTCCACAGGGCATAAGCCTTGAAGGCAAGAATAATCTCCACATCGGCACGTTCTGCCACACTTTTGATAAGACTCAGGTTGCGTCTCAGTCTCTCCTCCTCCAAAACATAAATTGGGGTGTGAATCTCACAAAAAGTCGATAAATTTACTCTCATTTCTTGATAAATATTAATTTTATGGTGCAAAGATAGCTTTTTATCCCGATATAATTGCAGGATTGCGAAATTTTTAATACTTTTGCAGTATAAAATGCATTTTGACAATGAAATTAGCAATAATGACCAAGTCCACATTCTTTGTGGAGGAAGATAAAATACTCACCTCGCTGTTCGACGAGGGGATGGACAACCTGCATCTCTTCAAGCCAGGTTCATCGCCCATATACTCTGAGCGCTTGCTCACTTTATTGCCAGAAGACTACCGACGCAAGGTTACGGTTCACGACCATTATTACCTCAAGCAGGAATACGACTTGGCGGGAATACACATCGATGATCCTCTTGCTCCTGTCCCTGATGGCTACAAGGGCAAATACAGCCGCACCTGTACTGACCTATTAAAGCTGAAGGAGATGAAGAAGAAGTCAAACTATGTTTTTCTGAAAAACATATTCGACTGCATCGAATTCAAGGACGAGAAATCCTCATTCTCTACACAGCAGTTAGAGATGGCTGCAAAGGCTGGTCTCATAGACAAAAAGGTATACGCCCTGGGAGGCATGAGCCTGGAAAATCTCAAAATGGCCAAAGACCTGGGATTTGGAGGCGTGGTAATCTGCGGAGACATCTGGAACCGCTTTGATATCCATAATGAGACTGACTTCAAGGAGCTGATTCAGCATTTCGAAAGACTGAGAAAAGCTATCAGCTAAAAACCAGTTCGCAATGATTCATATATATATCATCTAGAATAATACATAACTATTAATACACGTAAACACTAAAGGAAATGAGTGACAAGAACTCTTATTTGGTATTCTCAGGTACTAACTCGAGATACCTTGCAGAGAAAATCTGCGCTAGTTTAGGTTGCCCACTGGGTAATTTGGTAGTAACCAAGTTTTCTGATGGTGAGTTTGGCGTTTCTTTCGAGGAATCTATCCGCGGTCGCGACGTATTCCTCGTGCAGAGTACCTTCCCTAATTCAGACAACTTGATGGAGTTACTTTTGATGATCGATGCTGCCAAGCGTGCATCAGCTCGCCACATCATCGCTGTTGTGCCTTACTTCGGTTGGGCTCGTCAGGACCGTAAGGACAAGCCACGTGTCAGCATCGGTGCTAAATTGGTTGCCGACTTGCTTAGCGTTGCCGGAATCGACCGCCTCATCACTATGGACCTCCATGCAGACCAGATTCAGGGCTTCTTCGATGTTCCAGTAGATCACCTCTATGCTTCTGGCGTTATCTTGCCATACCTGCAGAGCTTGCACCTCGAGGATATGGTAATTGCTTCTCCAGACGTAGGCGGTTCTAAGCGTGCCAACACTTATGCCAAGTACTTCGGTTGCCCTCTCGTACTTTGCAACAAGACTCGTGCTCGTGCAAATGTAGTTGCCAGCATGCAGATCATTGGTGATGTAAAGGACAAGAACGTAGTCATCATCGATGACATGGTTGATACCGCAGGTACTATCACAAAGGCTGCTGATATTATGAAGCAGGCTGGTGCTAAGACTGTTCGCGCTTGTGCTTCTCACTGCGTAATGAGTGGTCCTGCTTCGGAACGCGTACAGAATTCTGCTCTCGAGGAGATTGTTTTCACAGATTCAATCCCTTACACCAAGCGTTGCGACAAGGTTAAGCAGCTCACCATCGCTGATATGTTTGCTGAGACTATCCGCCGCGTAGAGGACAACGAGAGTATTTCTTCTCAGTATCTCGTATAATAATTCCCACATTATTATATATAAACAAAAAAAGGAGCCTTCCCTACTCTTCTTGAGCGGGAAGGCTCCTTTTCTTTTGTTTATTTTCTGATTCTTCTTCTATTTTCTGATTACAAAGAATACCCGGTTTTCTTTCTAATCCGAGAAAAAAACAAAAAAAATCCTGCACCTCTATACGAGCTGCAGGATTCATTATATTTATATGATACGAATAGAAATCCGCTATCCTATTAGTCCAACCACTTAACGTAGCAGAAGTCCTGACGATGTGGCAACTTCTCATTCTTAGGATACATACGAACACCTGTCTTGAATGAACCAGCATTGATTGGCTCAATCTCAGCCTCGAATGTAAAGTTGTTGCCCTCATGACCAACCATCTTGAATGGATAAACAGCATAAATCTGCTTGCCATCCTCAGGCTGATCCTTCAATACAACAAGCTCCAAGCCTACTGCATCGTTCAACCCCTGCTCATCGATAACATACTGAACCTTGATCTTCTGACCTGTCTCAGCAGCCATCAACTTGCTGTCATCCTTAGATACTACGTGGATACCATCCCAACGCTCAGCAACGCTTTCCTTCCAGAGTGCAATCTCCTTAGCCAAAGCATTGTCGTTAGCACTCAACTTCTTGAAGCGGGCAGCCTCCTTGTTGTAGAACTTATCATAGTAGTCATCCAACTGACGCTTCATAGTATAGTGAGGAGCGATAGTAGCGATAGAGTTCTTTACTACCTGGATCCACTCCTTGCTGAAGCCTTCCTTGTTCTTGTTATAGTACATTGGGATGATGTCGTTCTCCAAGAGGTTGTAGATAGTAGCAGCATCAAGCTGATCCTGGTAACCCTGGTTCTGGTATGTACGCTTCTCAGGAAGAGCCCAACCAGCACCCTCGCGGTAACCTTCTACCCACCAACCATCAAGTACAGAGAGGTTGACAACACCGTTCATCTCAGCCTTCTCGCCAGATGTACCAGAAGCCTCCAATGGACGTGTAGGAGTATTCATCCAGATATCAACACCTGAAACCAGGCGACGAGCCAAAGTCATATCGTAGTCCTCGAGGAAGATAATCTTGCCAAGGAACTCAGGACGCTGGCTGATTTCGAAGATTCTCTTAATCAAGCCCTGACCAGCACCATCAGCTGGGTGAGCCTTACCAGAGAAGAAGAACAATACTGGGTGCTCTGGGTCGTTAACGATCTTAGCCAAGCGATCCAAGTCGGTGAAGAGCAAATGAGCACGCTTGTATGTAGCGAAACGACGGCAGAAACCGATCATCAGAGCGTTAGGATTGATACGCTCGAGCAAAGATACTACACGAGCAGGATCACCCTGGTTCTTCAACCATGTCTGTGTGAACTTCTCACGGATGTAAGCTACGAGCTTCTTCTTCAATGTCATACGGGTATTCCAGATTTCTGCATCTGAAACATTGTAGATAGCATGCCAGATTTCCTCGTTGCTCTGGTCGTTCATGAAGTTCTTGTCGAAATATGTATCATAGAGCTTACGCCACTCTGTTGCTGTCCAAGTTGGGAAGTGAACACCATTGGTTACATAACCTACGTGGTTCTCCTCTGGGAAGTAACCCTTCCAGATGTTAGAGAACATCTGCTGGCTTACCCAACCATGGAGCTTACTTACGCCGTTAACCTCCTGACAAGTATTGCAAGCGAAGGTAGAGAGACAGAAACGCTCGTTGTGATCGTCTGCATTCTCACGACCCATACCGATGAACTCATCCCAAGAGATGCCGAGGCGCTGTGGATAGCCGCCCATATACTTGCCGAAGAGAGCCTCGTCGAAATAGTCGTGACCAGCAGGAACTGGAGTATGAACAGTATAGAGAGAAGAAGCACGAACCAGCTCGAGAGCCTGGTTGAAGTTCAAGCCATCCTCCTCGATGTAATCGCAGAGACGCTGCAGGTTGCAGAGTGCAGCATGACCCTCATTGCAGTGATAAATCTCCTTCTTGATGCCGAGTTTCTTCAAAGTCAAGATACCACCGATACCAAGCAAGATTTCCTGCTTCAAGCGATTCTCCCAGTCACCACCATAGAGTGAGTGAGTGATAGGACGGTCGAACTCTGAGTTCATATCATTATCTGTATCCAGGAGATACAACTTGATACGACCTACGTTCATCTGCCATACATAAGCGTGAACCTGATAGTTTGTATAAGGTACATCAATAACAACAGGGTTGCCATTCTCATCCAGAACACGTTCCAATGGAAGAGAATTAAAGTTCTGAGCATCATAATTGGCAATCTGCTGACCATCCATGCTCAAAGACTGCTTGAAATAACCATATCTGTAGAGGAAACCAACGGCACACATATCCACGTTGCTATCAGATGCCTCCTTCAAGTAGTCACCAGCAAGCATACCAAGACCACCAGAGTAGATTTTAACCACCTGGTTGATACCATACTCCATGCAGAAGTATGCTACAGAAGGACGCTTTGAGTTTGGCTTCACATCCATATACTCACGGAACATCTTGTAGACGTTCTTAACCTTAGCCATTGTCTCCTTATCCTTAACAATAGCCTCCTTACGATCGTAGCTCAAACGCTCCAAAAGCAATACTGGGTTAGCGTTGCATTTCTCGTACAAATCAGCATCGAGACTCTTAAACAAGTCACGACCCTCATAGTTCCATGCCCACCACATATTGTGAGCAATCTCGTCCAAGCACTTCAATTCCTTAGGAAGGCTAGACTTAATAGTAGTCTCCTTCCATTGAGGAGCATTAGCATAGTCTGCTTTAATTTTCATTGTGTTTCGATTTATATTAAACTATTTATATCTCATTAATTATATTGTGATTTCTCCCTATTAAGAGAGAGAATTCTTATTGCTTCATACGATTCTCTGCCTTACGCAATGCGAAGTCATAGGCATCGTAATAATACTCGATGAAATGCTTCCACAATGCCTTCTCAGAGAGTTTCTCGGCATTCTTGCGGCACTTGTTCACCTGAGTCTTGGTCATACCAGAATACTTGGCTACAGTATCCTTGATAGCATCAGCGACCTCTGAGTAATTGTAATCGGTACGCTTGATTACCTTCACACCATCCTCTATCTCGCTATAACTTCCCTTCTCTGAGTTCGCCCAAAGACCAAAGCCAGCCAAGTCGGTGGTGATACATGGCACCTTGAATGCAACAGCCTCTAATGGAGTATAACCCCATGGCTCATAATAAGAAGGATAGATGCAGAGATCATTACCCAAAACTACATCATAATAACTCTTGTTGATGATACCATCATCTCCTGTCAAATAGCAAGGCAAGAATATCAACTTAACCTTGTCTTCCTTGTTATTATGCATATTGAAGTACTTCAACATACCCAAGACATTGTCATGACTCATATTGTGCAACCAATGGGTAATCTCTGGAACTTCAAGTGGAGTATCAAACTTCTTGCCACTTTCCAAACGCTCCAGAAGATCCTGACGTGGATCACCAACCCAACCAGGTACATCGATGAATGCCAAAACATTCTTCTTCAAATTGCTATCGCGAAGCAAACGGTTCATCGCCTCGATATAGACATCAATGCCCTTGTTGCGGAACTCGTAACGACCACTGGTGGAAACAATAAGTGTATCATCGTCCAAGTCGGTACCCATCAATGCATTAGCTACATCGAGCAAACGCTTTCTTGCCTCCTTACGTTTCTTGGTGAATGCAGAAGCTTTAGGTACAAAACTATTATCAAATCCGTTAGGTAATACAAAGTCAACAGGCTTATCCAAGAGTTCCTTACACTCATTGGCTGTAATATCACTTACCGTAGTAAAGCAATCAACATACTTTGCGGTTTGCTTTTCAATTGAATGTTTGCTCTGCATATTGAGCTCCTGTGCCATCTGATCGCCATTATAGTCAAAAAGATAGTCATAGAGAGGCTTATTATTACCTGCAATACTGCGACCAATGCTAGTAGCATGTGTAGTAAATACAGTAGCAACTTCTGGCAAATACTTATTCACATAGAGCACGCCAAGACCGGTCATCCATTCATTTCCATGATAAATAACCTTCTTACCCTTGCCCACAACATGCTTATAGAAACTTTCTACAACCAATGCAGCAGCATAAGAGAACATGGATGCCTCATCATAATCACCATAAGCATGAAGACTATCCACTTGATAATCATTCCAAAGCTGGCCATAGATTTGGTCTTTCTGTTCAAAATAAGGTTGGAAATCTACCAAGACTGCCACAGGCTCGCCAGGGATTTGCCATCTACCTACCTTTACATTCAAGCCCTCTTTAAGAGCTTCTGTTTTCCACTCCGCATAAAGCGTATCATCCTCAGAGAAATAAGGATTTACCTTCTCTCCCCAACAATCAGGACCAATAAATATGAGTCGGTCCTGTAACTTTTCCGTAAGAGTCAAAGCTCGTGTCGACAAAACAGTGTATATACCACCAACTTTGTTACACACTTCCCAGCTAGACTCAAATATATAATCTGGAAATAATCTGTTCTTTTCCATATAAATATCAATAAAACACCGCAAAGATAGGTAAATATTTGCAAAAAAACAAATATCTCTCATTAAAATCATAAAAAAAATAATGTTTTCTTGATTTAAATGAATAACTTTGTGCAGTTAATAGAATTTTATATATGAAAAGAAGATTTTTAATAACATTATTGTGCCTTATCAGCATAGTATGCATGGCACAAAACGATAGTACTTTATTCAAAGGTAAACTGACTAACAAGGAGTTGAACGTCTATATGAGCATCGACTTCTACCACAAGAATCTCAAAGTTCCGGGGCAGGAAGTGTTTGGAGAGATGCCTGGTTACTTTGGAGATAGACTGGATAGCAGAAAATGGCTGATCACTGATGCGAATGTAGATGGCAAGATAGCTCACCTCTCCATTATTAATGATTATGGAAGCGAAGATCTTGTTGCTGACCTAGTTATACTCTCGGATGGCACCTACGAGCTCCAGCAAAAAGAAGGAAGCAGCATCAAGATTGCGCGAAATCGCAAATGGGTTAAGATCCCTAAGAAATTGGTATTCATCAAGGAGAATTAATACCCAAGACAAAAGGGATATAGTTATACCTAAAGAGCAAAATAGTTGCATTTTCTTTATGGCTCATATTTTTCGTATTTGCAGGCAATCATACAGTTCGCCAAAAATACAAGAAATATGAGCCTCTTTATTATGTTAAATAGAAGGTGAATAAACAAAAAAACCTCGATTACAGGACGTAATCGAGGTTAAAATAAATAAAAGAAGGCGGCTACCTACTCTCCCGCATTGCATTGCA
>NZ_QSQJ01000033.1:0-45031 GCF_003436715.1 Prevotella sp. TF12-30
AAGAAAAAAATGCAAAAATTTGAAAAACCATAGAATTTACCTCTATTGAATAATAAAACTATCAACCACTTATGATTTGCAATCCGTCGTATAAAAAGGTTCGACTTATCAAACCTGGGGATTTGCAATCCCCCCTGTCAGAAACGATTTACATCTTTTTAATTGCCAAAAACTTGCACAATCCAAAAAATTGCCGTATCTTTGCGGCTAAAGAAAGGAATAGGAGAAATGATTATGGCAAACAATGAATACAGAAAGCTGCCGGTAGGCATACAATCTTTCAATGTTATCAGAGAGGAAGGATACCTCTATGTTGATAAAACTGACATGATTTGGAAATTGGCGAACCAAGGTTTTAAGTATAATTACTTGAGCCGTCCTCGTCGATTCGGAAAATCTGTGCTTGTTGATACGCTCCAGGCTTACTTCGAAGGAAGAAAAGATCTCTTCGAAGGACTGAAAATCATGGAGCTGGAAAAAGATTGGAAACAGTACCCGGTAATTCGACTTGATATGAGCCGAGGGGGAGCAACCGCAGATGAAGTTAAGGCATATCTGGATCAAACGTTTGATGTTTATGAGCAATTATATGGCATCCATATTAAACCAACAGATTCACTGGGAAACCGCTTCGACCTCATCATCAAAACCGCCTATAAGCAAACAGGGCTCAAAGTCGCCATTCTCATCGATGAATACGACTCTCCTCTCCAGCACTCCTGGAAAACTCCCGAGCATGAGGGTTGCACAGACGTATATAGAAGCGTTTTTGCCATTCTGAAGGCTGACGATGCCTACCAGCGTTTCGTCTTCATCACGGGCATTACCAAGTTTACGCAGATTTCTCTTTTCTCGGTACTCAATAACCTGACCAATATCAGTTTTCTTCCAGAATATGCTGCCATCTGCGGCATCACAGAAGAAGAAATCGGACAGAACTTCAAGCCGGAACTGGAAAGAATGGCAGAAGTGAACGGCTGGACTTTGCAGCAAACCCATGATAACCTGAAGGATTACTACGACGGCTACCATTTCAGTCGCAGAAATATGGTGGACATCTACAATCCTTTCAGTCTCCTCAATGCACTTGATACACAAGACCTGAGCTGTTTCTGGGTTTCATCAGGCGCTACCTCCATGCTGCCGAAGTTTGTGGATAATATGGAGCTTCGCTTACGTAATTTCGAACATTGTCCAATCTTACGCAAAACGCTTGAGAGTTCTGATGTAATCAATGGTGGTGCCGAGCTTTTCCTCTATCAGACGGGCTACCTTACCATCAAAAGCAGCGATGAATTTGGCTACTTCCTCGGTTTCCCTAATCAGGAAGTGAAACAGGCTCTTTACGAGGTGGTTCTCCCCACGCTGACAATGCAATCTGAAAGCGATATCATCAGTCTGCAGAGTAGTCTGTTCCGTCAATTGGGTACTGGTGAAATCGCAGATGCTATGAAAACATTGAAAGCATTGGTTGCCGACGTGCCTTACAGCAACAAGAAGCTTGCCTCAATGGATATGGAAGAGCGCTATAGACTCATCATCAGTACCATTCTGAATGCCATCGGACTGAAAGTAGAAGTAGAGCACATGCTTGCCACAGGAAGAATCGACCTCATAGCCCAGACTTCCCGCTACATCTACGTGATAGAACTGAAGCTGAGAAACAATGGCGGCAAGAAGGCTGCCATCCAGCAGATTCAAGAAAACAGATACCTGGAACCTTTCAAGGCTGACAAGCGAAAGGTGATAGGTCTCGGCATAGAACTGGACGAGGAAGGAAAAGGCATATTGGATTGGGGGATTACTTCATAGATTTTCCGTGCATAATCCGAGGAATAATGACACACCCTCACAGAGGATAAAAAGGTGGATTTTCAGCAGAAAATCCACCTTTTACACTATATTCTCCGTTTTGTCCACCTCTTTTCCGTGTATTTTGTGTACTTTTGCGGCTGTGTATGAATCGCAGCAGGAAGTAACTTCCAAAAGCTGCGGCTTCATGCTACCAGCAAATAACAAGCAACAAAATAAAAACAAGCCTAAAAATAAGCAAATGAATAAGAAAAGACAGTTTTTACTTTCGGCGGCTCTCGCCTCTGTTTTGGCAGCCAATGCCCAAGTAACCATCAACGTAGATGCCTCTAACCCAGGCGTCAAGGTTTCACCTAATTTATATGGTATCTTCTTCGAGGATATCAACCATGCTGCTGACGGCGGTCTCTATGCCGAACTCATCAGCAACCGCTCCTTCGAAGATGATGACAAGAACATCCCTACCTGGAAAACTTCCGCCCAGAAAGGTGCAAAAATCCAGACACAACTCATCAACAAGGGTCTGCTCAACAAGGCACAGGGCAAGGCTCTCCAGCTTACCATTGCTGCCAAACCAGCAGCCACAGCCTCTCTCATCAACGAAGGCTTCTGGGGCATCAACGCCGTACAGGGCAGAACCTACAAGCTCTCTTTCTGGGCAAAGGGTAGCTACAAAGGCGGATTGAAGGCTCGTCTCACCAACGCAAAGGGCGACAAGGTGTATGCAGAAACTGCACTCAATGCCAAGATTGGCAAGAAGTGGACCAAATATACAGCAGAACTCACAGCCAATGCCAACGATGCGAAAGCACAGTTTGAACTCGTAGCTGACGGAAAGGGTACCATCGTTCTCGACGTGGTTAGCCTCTTCCCTCCTACTTTCAAGAATCGCGAGAACGGCTTGCGCCCTGATTTGGCTCAGCTTCTCTATAACATCCATCCTAAGTTCGTCCGCTTCCCAGGCGGTTGCTACGTAGAGGGACAGGAGTCTCCGGAGAATGCATTCCACTGGGAGAAGACTATCGGTCCTATCGAGGAGCGTCCGGGACATAAGAACGTAAACTGGCGCTACCGCACCAGCGACGGTATGGGATTCGATGAGTATCTGCAGCTTGCCGAAGATTTGAATGCCAAGCCTCTCTATGTAGTAAACGTAGGTTTGTGGCACGGCGGTATGACTCCTGTGGACAGCATCCAGCCTTGGATTGACGAGTGCATGAATGCCCTGGAGTATGCCAATGGTCCTGTTACCTCCAAGTATGGTGCGCTGCGTGCCAAGAACGGTCATCCGGAACCATACAACATCGAGTATCTGGAGATTGGTAATGAGAACAACCAGCCGGATCCTGCGGCTCAGAGCGACCACTACTACGAGCGCTTCAAGAAGTTCAAGGATGCCGTATTGGCGAAATATCCTAAGATGCATCTCATCGGCAACGTGGTAGCCTGGGGCGATGATAACCCTAAGTGGGAAAGCAACGAGAGCGTAGAGCTGCTCGACGAGCACTACTACAGAAACCCAGCCTGGTTTGCCGAGAACTTCAACAAGTATGATAACTACGACCGCAAGGGCAGCGAGATTTATGTAGGCGAATATGCCGTAACCCAGGGCTTCGGCAATATGGGCTCGCTCGATGCTGCACTCGGTGAGGCTGTCTATATGATGGGCATCGAGAACAATTCTGATATCGTGACCATGGCATCCTACGCTCCTATCTTCGCCAACCTCAACAACCGTATGTGGGCACCGGATATGATTCAATATACATCAGATAAGGTATTCGGAACTCCATCCTACTACGTCCAGAACGTGATGGCGAACAATATCGGTACCCGTGTATTGAAGGTGAATCAGGAGAATCCATACAAGTATGAGCAGACCCAGGTGAAGCCAGCCATCTGCCGTGTGGGAATGGGAACATGGGGCACCCAGGTTTCTTTCGAGGACAAGGGCTACAGCGATGAGAACGGCAAGGCGCTGCCAATGACCTTGCAGGAACTGCCTACCGACATCCGTGGACAGTGGAAGGCTGAGGGTAGCCTCATCAAGCAGACCAGCAACGAGGAGAGCTGCATCCGTCTGAACCCAGGCGAGATTACCAGCAACGGTTATATATATAAGGTACGCGCGAAGAAGGATGCCGGAAACGAGGGTTTCCTCATCATCTTCAACTACGTAGATAAGAACAACTACTGCTGGTTGAACCTTGGTGGCTGGAACAATACCCAGCACGGCGTGGAGTCTATCGTGAATGGTGCCAAGAGTCAGATTGCTACCTGCCCAGGCAAGATTGAAACCGGCAAATGGTATGATATCGAGCTGAAGGTAGTAGGCGACAGCATCTTCGCCAAGTTGGATGGCAAGGAGGTATTCGCTACCAAGTTGAAGGCGAACACCCTTCCTGGCATCTTCTCTACAGCCACACTTGATGAACAAACGGGCGAGGTAATCCTGAAGATTGCGAACACCAGCACCGAGCACACCACAGCGAAGATCAATCTTCAGGGCAAGGAGATCAAGGCTGGCAAGCTCATCCGCCTTTCTGCCAAGAACGGTCTGGAGGAGAACACCATCGACAACCCTACCAACATCTATCCTGTAGAAAACTACGTAACTACAGAGAAGAATGGTGCCACAGTAGAGATTCCAGCCAGCTCTCTGAACATCATCAGATTGAAATAGAAAGATGAAGTAGAAAGATTGAAACAAGAAACAAGCTACATCCAGGGCATCAGCCCTGGATATACCCAATATATTGATACATTTTTTGAATAGTTGATAAGAAAGTTAGTTAGAAAAGAAGAAGGCGGCAATCTGCGTGATGCAGGTTGCCGCCTCGTTTTTATCTATCGCTTCATTTAGCTGAAAACATAATTGAAGAGCAGGAAGACGCTCAGGATATAGAGCGTAAGATTCAGATCCTTGAACTTACCCACCATCATCTTGATAAGCACATAACTCAGGATGCCGAGGCAGATGCCATCGGCGATGCTGTAGCAGAGCACCATCGTAATCATTGTGATGAAAGCAGGGAATGACTCGGAAATATCCTCCAACTCAATCTTCTTGAACGAATCAATCATCAATACACCCACCATTACCAGGGCACCACTGGTGGCTGCACTCGGAATCAGCAGGAAGATAGGAGCCAGGAAGATGCTCAGGATAAACATCAAACCCACAAAGAAAGATGTCAAGCCCGACTTACCGCCCTCGGCAACGCCCGAAGCACTCTCCACATAAGTGGTAATGGTAGAGCTACCCAGCAGGGCACCGGCAGTAGTACCGATGGCATCACTCATCATCGCCTCCTTCACACCAGGAATCTCACCCTTCTCATTCTCCTTGATACCCAACTTGGAAACCAATCCCAGAACCGTTCCGATGGTATCGAAGATGTTGACAAGCAACAGGGAGAATACCACCATGAACATCTTTGGGGTAAAGAAGCCCGTGAAATCAAACTGGCAGAAGATAGGAGCTATGCTGTGAGGGGTAGATACCGGCATCCAGTTGTCAGAGAACTGGGTTACGCCCATCGGAATACCAATCAAGGTAGAGATGATGATGGCGATAAACAAAGAGCCCTTCACTCTTCTCGCCATCAGACAGCCACAGAGCAGGATGCTGATGAGACCCAGGATGCTGACTGGTGTAAACTTGCCGAGCTGCACGAAAGTATCAGCATTCGCAGTAATGATGCCCGCATTCTTCAAACCGATAAAGGCGATAAACATACCGATACCTGCCGATATGGCAAAGCGGAGGTTTTTCGGAATGCACTCCAATATCTTGTCACGGATATTGAGGAAGGTGATGGCAAGGAAGATGATACCCTCTACGAGCAATACTGCCAAAGCCTGCTGCCAGGTCAAGCCCATTGCCTGACAAAGGGTGAAGGCGAAGAAGGCGTTCAGTCCCATGCTGGGAGCCTGGGCAAAAGGCAGTTTTGCCATGAAAGCCAGCAGGAAGGTGGCAATGGCAGAAGCGATGGCTGTGGCAGTAAAGAGAGCCCCCTTGTCCATGCCTGTGGTGGCAAGGATGGTAGGGTTTACTGCCAGGATGTAACACATGGTCAAGAAGGTAGTCATACCAGCTATCAATTCCGTCTTGACCGTAGTAGTCTTCGGGTCGAAGCCCAATAATGCTTTTAATTTATTCATTTCTTATATTGCGATTGATTTTCTCTTTTTTTCTCTATTTTCTCTTCCCCATTTCCACAACCCAATCCCATTGTTTTTTCGGGGCGAACAAAGATAAGAAAAAATAATGAAGAATGCCTTATTTTACATGTTTTTAACTACACAGAACGCCTTATTTTACAAGTTTCCGGATTTTAATATGCTGCCATATCATACAGAAGGCAAGCGACTGGTAAAAATCGGTATCAGCTTCGACATATCTTATTCCAGCGTCAACCAGCCATCTTTTGTCCAGTTGATTTTCTTCTGAACCAGGATGCTGGCACCATTCTTCGGCACGCTGTAACCATGGCAGAAGAAGAAATCGCCATCAGGGAAGGAGTAGGCAGAACAATGCCCCATCGCCTCATATTCCTTCTTGTCGCCTTCCAGCAGCAGGGTGCCACCGCCATTGCGCATATCCTTGCCTTCTTTATCCAAATAAGGACCAGCCACCTTCCTGCTCCTGCCTACGGCAACACGATAGGTACTCTTCATACCCTGGCAGCAGTAATCCCAACTGACGAAGAGATAGTAATAACCACCATGCTTCATGATGAAAGGAGCCTCGATGGCATTGGTGCCGGCATCACGGGAGGTAGGATTGGTAGGCACATCCATCTGATTGAGCGCATAACGGCGGGCAATGGTCTGAGGCTTGGCGCCCTTCTTCACATGCATCGTCTTCTTGTCTAAAGGAATAAGCTGGATACCATCCCAGAAAGAACCCCAGGTAAGCCAAGGCTTTCCCTTCTCATCAATCACAAAATTCGGATCAATGGCATTCCAGTTGTCTCTACCACCCTTTGAAGATATGAGGCAGCCCTCATCCTTCCATCCATCAGTATCGGCGAGCGAAGAATTGCTCAGCAATCCGATGGCAGAGGTGTTCTTGCCGAAAGTAGAACAGGAATAAGCCATATACCACTTATCCTTATACCTGATGACATCCGGTGCCCAGGTATGACTCTCATATCCCGGTACACTATCGTGCGTCCATGCCGGAAAAGCACCACGAGCCTCATCCTTCAATACACCCTGCGGATTCAGAGTCCAGTGCTGGCGGTCGGTAGAAGTCATCTGAGCCACTCCATGACCCGTGCAATAGAGATAGTACTTGCCATTCTCGTAAGCCATCACGGGATCATGAACCATTGGTGTATCCACAACAACTGGCTGTGGAAGAGCCGTTTGCGCCTTTGCGGAAACGGCGAAAACGGCACAAGCCGCCATTATGGGTATGGAGAGAACCCATACTCTTATATCTTTAATCAAAAAATTTTTCATACGTTTTTTGTTATTGTTTATAGAATTACTTACTATATTGAGTTATTAAAAAAGGGAGCTGAATGCTTCACAGCTTAGCTCCCCCTTATTCTGTCAAAAACCGCAGATGCGGCAAAACATTAAAACTAACTAAAGATCTTAATTCTTTTTTCCCCAATAGCTTCTGTTGCCACTCACACCCGAGTAAACGATGGTAACCTTGCGAGGACTTGCCTCCCAATCTACCTCACGCTGAACCTTCAGCTTGGTAGTACCGATGGTCAATGTGTTGGAAGAAGCATCGAAGCTCCATGCCTTGACATTGCTCCAGGCAGAACCACCCTCCATCACGCCATTACTGCTGAGCTTGAAGGTCTTGCTGGTCTTCTGCTTGCCATACTCATAAGAGAGTTCGATACCTTCCCAGGTTCCCTCCAGTTCGCTGGCGGTGATTGTCGCCTGTGGAACAGCTCCATAACGCTCAGGCATCACGACTGGCCATCCGTTGCTATCCCACTGAATAGAACGCACGCCACCCATCATGATGGCATTGCTGGCAGCAATACCTGCAACATTGGCAGGCATACGCTGCTGGGAAACATAATACCAGTTGCCTGCACCATCATCAAATACGGCACAGTGACTGATACCTACCCAACCGCTTCCTGCGCTGAACTTGTAAGGATGAGTCAGCACGGTAGGTTCCTCATTGGCACCCTTGGCAGCATCGGTAATCTTACCATTCATGGTCTCATACGGACCATCCACGTTCTTGGAACGGAGCACACGGGTATTGTAAGGAACATCCAGGGCATCGTAAGCAACGAAAAGATAATAATAGCCATCATGATATATTATCTCCGGAGCCTCGGAACCCTGCCAACGGTTATTCAACGTACGTGTAAAGATGGTCTTTCCGTAAGCAGCGATTTCATCGGCTGTACCCCATGGGTTAGGCAAGGCAGCCTTGGTCTTACCCGTATTGGCATCAAGCTCCACAGCAGCGAAACCACTGTGCCAGGAACCATATATCAGCCAATGCTTTCCTTCTGGAGTGATGATGTAAGTAGGGTCGATGGCATTATACTTGAAATAGCAGTTTGCCCAATTATCTGATTTTACCTTGAAATTCAATCCCTTGTCAGAAGCGTTGGTGATGACATATCCCTTATCTTCCCATTTGTTGGAAGCCGGATCGCTGGTCTCCATCAGTCCGATGAAGGCGCGTTCACTCCAGGTTCCGTCACCATTGATGGTGCCAGGACAGGTGATGGCATAATACATACGGTAGAGATGGTCGTTGACCTTGCGCACGCATGGAGCCCAGAAACCAAAGTCCAGGTCATTGGCGAAATAGCTGTCAGGACGTTCAGCCACTCCCATGCCCTTGCGGAATTCATTGAGTTTTGTCTTTATCCAGGAAGGCAAGCCCACCATGGTGGCTCCTACAAATTCCCAATCTACGAGATTCTTGGAGCGGCGGCAGAAGAAGTGCCCGTGCTTGTTGCTGTTGCGGATATCCTTCTGATGTGCATTGCCATAGCTGGCATCAGTCTGATACATATAATAATATCCATCAGATGCCTTCACCACCGTAGGATCGTGCATATTGGCAAGATTCCACTTCGAGCGCTGTGTCCAGGCAGCCACCGATGTATAATTATCATCATAGGTAGGACATTTGTAATTAGCCAGTTCCTCTGCTGTCTGATCACCAGGAGTTGGTGTAGGTGTAGGGGTTGGTGTAGGTGTAGGAGTTGGATTCACAGGAATCTCCGGATCATCACTGCTACTGCTGCATCCTACCATCAGCGTACAAGCCAGCAAAAGGGCAAATATATGAAGCTTTTTCATTTTTCTTTTCGTTTAGTTAGTTTTATAATCTTCTTTTCTGAAAAAAGGCAGACCTATGGGAATGTGTTTCCGCATAGGTCATGCCTTATCATACTATTTCAAAAATCTCTTATCTGCGATGTGCACGTGAGTAATGCTTGCGTGCTGATGCAAATGAAGAATTGGCAAATGGTAAATCGAATACCAGATGAGCCTTTTCTATGGTGAGCTTGAACGCCAGGTCATTGGCATCGATGTTGTTGATGCCATTATAGGTCTGGGTGTAGGTTACACCATTGTTGCCTATCATGGTTGCCTTGATGTTGGCTGTACCATTACCTACATTGGTTACAGAGAGCTGAACCTTGGCACCATCCATAGCGGCAAGCCAAGCACCCCAGTCTTCCCATGAGCAGGCATGAGAACATGCATCATATCCAGCCCCCCAACCATAATTGTCGGCACGAACGGCAGCATACTCCTTGTCGTTTGCCTTGTTGACAAGCACAGCTACAAAGTTGTGCCAGTTAGAACCACCAGCTGTGTAGTTGACGAACTGAGTAGAAACGGTCTTGCCTGCAGGAACATCAAACACATTAGAGAGAGCTCCGAAGAAAGCAGAAGTATTGTCCTCATTACCGATGACGGTATCAAACTCCAGGTGAGCCTTCTCAAGAGAGAGCTTGACAAAGAAATCGTTGGCATCTACGCCAGAGATTCCTGTGTAGCCCATGTGATACTTATGACCATTGGCTGCAACGATATCGTACTTGATATCTACAGTACCATCACCATTGTTGGTTGTATAGAGAGTAACCTTGGCGCCATCCATGTCAGCAAGCCATGTAGCCCAATTTTCAGGAGCACCGAAAGGAGTTGCCTTGCCGTCATAAGCTGTACCCCAACCGTAGCAGTCGGCACGGGTAACACCGTATTCTGTTCCAGCACCGTTTACCATTACAACGAGGAAGTTTTCCCAGTTATTACCACCATTGGTATAGTTGGTAAACTGCATCACCTGAGTCTCATGAGGAGCTACCTTTACTGGATCTGACAGAACACCGAAGAATGGAGTTGAGTTGTCGGTAGCACCCAGGCTGTTGAACATCTTATCTACCACGCTGAACTGAGCCTGACCTGCAATAGGAGTACTGCAGTTCTCGTTCTTGAATGTCTTGTTGTAGATAGCAACGAGTGTCTTCACACCTACCTGATCCATATTAGGAACAGCCACAAATCCGAGTTCAGCAGCAGGAACCTCCTTGGTGATACCAGTCTCGAATGTGATGGTAGCAGAAACGTTGGCCATTGCATCCTCAAGAGATGTACCAACCAAAACCTTCTTAGGAACAGAGTGCAACTCCATAGAAAGAGGCTGCTTATCCTCTGCAGAAGTGAAACCACCGATTGGCTCGAGGTTAGACTGGAGGAAGTTGATGTATGAACCTTCCGGTACAAGGAATGCACGGATGTTGGTATCGCTTGCATCAGGATTGAGATTTGGAAGAGGGGTTGACTGCTTGTATGTCTTGGTTACTGTACCATTGGTAATCTTGACGCTGAAGGCATTAGGGTCTGAGCGGTCAACAGTAACAACGACTGTACCACCGAGCTTCTGTACGCCTTCGTCGGTATCAGTTTCAAAAGTAAGATCACTTACTACACCACTTCTATCAATATAATCACCCCACTCAGAGTTACCGCTAGGCTGATTATCGAAACGAATAGCTCCATACTCCTTATAGTTAGCGCCACCACGATCATCATCACTAGCAAGGATGAGGGCGAAGTTCTTGAAGGTATTAGGAGCCGATGGGTTGATGTTCAGATTGAACACGGCATTCCAGGTCTTGCCCTCAGGTATGACATAATACTTAGAGAAGGCAGTCCAGAAACCAGAAGAATAGTCAGTAGCACCAACGGTGTAAACATCCTCCTCACCTTCTGGCAATGCATTATTATTGCCCTTAGCAGCATTGATGGAGTCAATCTTCTCTGAAATCCAATCAGGAGAGTTAACACTGAACATGTCACTTCCCTCGCATCCTGTCAATGCAGTCAAAGCCATTGCTGCCACGCAGAAGACAGATGCTATTTTATTTAGGTGTTTCATATTTTATATATTCTATATTGTAATATTGTTACTTGCCCAAGTTTACTACTGGGTGAACTGTCCAACCTCTTCCGAAGAAATCAGTAGAGTTGTCTGTATTGGTATTCGCAGAGTTACCAGTCAGGTTAGGGTTATCGTTCAGCAAGCCCTGATAGATTGGCAGGAACTCATGACCCGGTACGTATGTATCGTAAGAGCTCTTCACCTCAGGATCAACACCTACCAAAGAGTAGCTTACCGGCTCCTTAGCCTTGTATGGAGAACGGCGGAAGGTTCCGTGTTCCTTCAACTGAGCCAAACGACCCTGATCATAGAAGAATCCCCAACGAATCAAATCGTAACCACGACCATACTCGCAACCGAACTCCTTAGGACGCTCTACATTGGCAATCTGCTCGAAGAGCTTATCCTTGGTATCGAAATCAGAGAGGCTCAAATCCTTCAGGCTGGCACGCTCACGAACCTGATTGATCCAGTCGATAGCCTGCTGTGTAGGACCATTTACCTCGTTCTCGCACTCTGCAGCACGAAGCAATACATCTGAGTAACGCATCATACGGAGGTTGATACCGCAATGAAGACCTGTAGTAACCTTGTCATAAAGGTTGGTACGGAAATTAGTCCACTTAGCGATAGGGAGACCACCATAGTTGTTGTTGGTGATGATGGTATCATTAGGAGTCATTTCACTCTTGTAAGCTACGTTGCCATTCTCGAAACCAATCCAGTCAGACTCGTAGGTACCGATAGTCCAGTAGAGACGAGGATCGAGCTTGCCATCCTTGGTACGCTCCTGCTTGAAGAGGTTGTACAACCATGGAGATGCAGAGAGGTCTGCCCATCCACCGAATCTACCAGGAGCGAAGTTAGACTCTACGGCATGACCCTGTGTAGCGTTAGGACTGGTATTGACAGGAGTCCACTCATCATCCACACCCTGTGAACCGTAGTCGAGATACTGAATCTCGAAGAGGCTCTCGTCATTGTTCTCGTAAGCAGAACCCTCACGGAAGTTGTCGCCATAGTTGGCCATCAGCTTGTAAGAGCCATACTTCTTGTTCATGATGTCCTTGAGTACAACGAGTGCATCGCTATACTTATGGCGCTGCATCAAGGTACGGGCATAGTAGCCGGCAGCAGCACCACAGGTAGCACGACCCTTTGCCCACTCGCCACCTGCATCACGGGAAGGAAGAAGAGTCATTGCCTCAGCGAAATCCTTCTCCACCTGGTCGAGCACATCATCGTAAGTACTGTTCTTGCCATAGAGACCATCCAGAGTAGAATAGTTGGCATAATCAGTAATCAGCGCAGGATTCTGGTAATATCCTGCCAATGTATAATATGAATAACCGCGGAGGAAGAGTGCCTGTCCCTTGATTCGCTTCATGCTTTCGCTGAGCGAAGCATCATCGCCTGTAGTACGTGAAAGAATGAAGTTACATACATTAATAGTATAGTAAGCCTCACGCCAAGGCCACATAGAGATTTCATCTGTCACTGGGTCATTCATATCATCGAATGGCATGTACCATACCTGTGATGAGTTCCATACCTCATCGCCACGTGTTACATCGAGGGTATAACCCACACGTGCCGAAGAACCTTCCATACGAATATGGTTGTATGCTGCAATAACGCACTCTTCCAAATCATCAGCATTGAAACCGAAGGTTCCGGTGGTCTGCTGGTTAGGATTGTTAACATCCAACTTGTCCTCGCATGAGGTGGTAGCCATTGCACCGAGGCCAAGGAAGAGAGCTAATGATAATTTATATAGTTTCATATCAAATGTTCTTTTAAATAATAATTCTCGTAGTTTTCCTTATCTCTTAAACTATTAGAATGTGAAGTGGAGACCTGCCATAAATGTTCTGGCACTTGGGAAAGAGCAGAAGTTGTAACCTGGGGTAAAGGTACCGCCGGCATAGTCCACATTATATCCATGATAGCCTGTGAAGGTGTAGAGGTTCTGTGCTGATACATAGAGACGTACACCGCTGACATATCCACCAAACCACTTGTCTGGGAAGTTGTAGCCCAACTCTACGTTGGCAATCTTCCAGTAAGCTGCATTCTGAATCTTGCGAGAGCTGAAGAGGTCGTTCCATGCCAATGTTGCATTGTTGGCAGCGTAGGTACGTGGAACACTTGAAAGGTAGGTACCATCCTCTGACCAGCGGTTGGCATCCAGCATGCCTACTTCCTTGTTACCATAGCCGTAGCAAGAGTTCAAGCTATTATAGATATCATCTGATACGTGATAGTTCAATACTCCGTAGGTAGAAATGTTGAGGTCGAATCCCTTATACTCCATGTGGGTGCTCAAACCGAAGTTCACCTTTGGAAGACCACTGCCCAATACGGTCTGGTCGTATGCATCGATTACACCATCAGGAGTTCCTTCTGGACCAGAAATATCCTTATAGAGGCAATCACCTACATTAACACCCTGCTGGGTAGCGTGGTTGTCGAGATCTGCCTGTGTACGGGCGATTCCCTCGTAAACCCAACCATAGAACTGACCGATCTCCTGACCTACGTAGGTAGCGTATGCACCAGAGATGTAAGAGTCCTTACCGATACCCAGAGAAGTTACCTTGTTCTTCAAGGTACTCAAGTTGGCACTGATGTCATACTTGAAGGCGTGGTCACGGTTGCGATAGGTTGCGCTGAACTCGAAACCGCTGTTCTCCATAGAGGCAGCGTTCATGGTAACAGAGGTGTTGGATACACCAGTCTGTGCAGGAACAGGAACAGAGTAAAGCAAGTCCTCTGACTTATTCATATACCACTCAGCAGTGAACTCCAGGCGGTTGTTGAACATCGCGAGGTCGATACCCACGTTGGTAGTCTTCTTCTTCTCCCATGCGATATCGTTGTTCACAAAGGTAGAAACGGCAGAACCGGTTACAGGACTGTTGCCGAAGCTGTAAGTCATGTTGTTACGGTTCATGGTAGCCATATACTGGTACTCACCGATATTCTCGTTACCGAGCTCACCGTAGCTGGCACGAATCTTGAACATATTAACGATATCCTGACTGATTGGGAAGAACTTTTCCTTATCGAAGCGCCAGCCCAAAGATACAGATGGGAAGGTTGCCCAACGGATGTTCTTGCTCAAGCGGGAGCTACCATCACGACGTACTACTGCAGAAATCAGGTACTTCTCAGCATAGTTATAGTTCAAACGACCTACGTAAGAAGCCAAGCTATGCTTGTACTCGTATGACTCTGAGTAAGTGTTCTTGGCATTCTGAAGCTGGAGGAAGTATGGCTCTGTGAAGTTGATACCCCAACCTGTCAAGAGGTTGGTGTTCTCTTCCTCGTAAGTCATACCAGCGAGCAGGTTGATGTTGTGCTTACCGATTGTTCCATTGTAGGTAATGGTATTCTCAACCAAGGCGTCGCTGTAGTTGCGTGAGCCCTTGGTAAGACGCTCGTTCTCCTTGGCAAGATATACACGGTTGCTCTGAATCCAGGAAGGAATCCAGGTCTTATCCTTTGCCTCTGTCTTGCTGTAAGAGAGGTTTACATTATAGTGAAGACCATGGTTCTTGCTCTTGATACCTACCATGCCCAACAAATCTACATCGGCAGAAGCGGTACCTACGAAGCGGTCAACCAAGGTGTTGCGCTGCAGGAGGTTATTAACCAGCAATGGGTTGGATGCAGAGATGTCACCATGTACGCTGTCATAGTAAACACCATAACCGTATGCATCGTAGCGATAACCGTTGGCAGCACCTACCTTGTCATCGAGAACCCATGTTGAGTTATCGTAAGCCTTGATAGTTGGCTGCATCAGAAGTGTACCACGGAGCACGTTGGTTACATCACCATAAAGACCCTGAACATACTCTGAGGCATTGGAAAGACCCATGTTGTCCTGGTTAGAGTGAGAATAAACCATGCTGGTGCGGAACTTCACGAACTTGGTGTCCATGGTGTTGTTCACACGGGCTGTGTAACGCTCGTAGTTAGGACCTGCACCCTGCAATGTACCCTTCTGGTTATAGTAGTCGAGAGATACATTATAAGTACTGTGAGAGCTACCACCGCTGAGGGCTACGTTGTGATTCTGGCGGATACCAGTCTTGAATACTTCGTCAAACCAATTTGTATTGGTAGCATCCTGGAAGTGATACTTGCCATCCTCGCCCATCTTGTAACCACCAGGCAGAGGAGTGTTGGAGTTAGAACAAGCCTGACCCAGGTAGTTGCTATACTGGTCGGCGTTCATCACGTCATATACATCGCCAGGAATCTGGTCAACACCGAAGTAACCAGAATAGTTCACCTTCAGAGGCTGGTCTTTCTTACCATTCTTGGTAGTGATGATAACGACACCATTAGCTGCACGAGAACCATAGATGGCACCCGCAGAAGCATCCTTCAAGATCTGGATGGTCTCAATATCATTAGGAGAGAAATCACGGATAGTGGTACCCATTGGCACACCATCGATGACATAAAGAGGAGCAGTGCTACCGAAAGAACCGATACCACGGATACGTACGCTTGGGTCGGCACCTGGCTGACCATCGGATGTAATCTGCACACCAGCTACCTTACCTTCGAGCATGGTAGAGATGTTGGAGTTAGATACCTTCTTCATCTCCTCTGCATTGACGATAGCTACAGAACCGGTAAGGTCTGCCTTCTTCTGAGTACCATAACCCACTACAACAACCTGTTCGAGCAACTGATTGTCTGAAGAAAGCTGGATAGGTTCGAGGATAGCGCGTCCGCGAACGGCAATCTGGCGCTCCTTGAAGCCCAAATAGCTAACCAAAAGAGTAGCGTTAGCTTTTACTTTGATCTCGAAGTTACCATCGAGGTCAGTTACAGCACCGGTCTTGGCATCCTTGGTCTTCACTGTTGCACCAATCAGAGGTTCACCCTGATCATCTACAACCTGTCCCTTGACTGTAATCACCTGGTCCTGTGCTACAGCGGCCATAGCGGTCATCGGGGTTACGAAAGAAGCACCACCGACAGCTCCTAGGCATAGCATCATAGAGAATAATTGTTTCCTCATTGCTTAAAACTTTTTAGGTTTATGATTTTGTTTATTCTAATTTTCTTTGGTTTGTTAATTTTCAAACGGTTTGTTTGTTACTGCAAATCGGTTTGATCGTTAATTTTCGGTGGCAAAAGTACAATTAATCACTATTAAGTAGGTGGACAAACGTAAATAATAGGTGGACAAACCGCATAAACAGTAGATTTTTCCGTTTATTACACACTTATCCACTAGTTGTGCACCCGCACATACAAAGCAAGGAGTCGCTTGACTTAAATCAAGTGACTCCTTGTTGTATTTTGGTTTCTTAACAATTATACACTTCCAAACACACCTACTCGTCGAGCGAATCCTTATAGGAAGAAGGTGACACACCATACTGCTTGGTAAAGCAACGGGTAAAATACTTCGGATCATTGAAGCCCACACGATAGGCTATTTCCGTGATGTTCCGGTTTGCCACTTTTTCTGTAATCATCTTCTTCGCGATGTCGAGACGATAGTTGCGGATAAACTGGGCGGTAGGCTGACCAGCCTCAGCATTCAGCATCTTACTGAGCACACTGCGGTTCATCCGCATTTCATCAGCCAACTCCTGCACACCGAACTCCGAGTTATCGTAGTTCTTCTCCATCACCTCCATCACGATATCCATAAACGGACGCTCCTTTTCGGCTACCTGTTTCCTGTCTGCCTCTATCGACTTCTTCTGACTATCCTGATAGCGCTTCTGGTTCTCCAGAATCATCTGGATGCGACTCTGCAACTTGCCCGGTTCATCACTATCCTTCAGAGCAGCCTCTATCGGACGATAGAGTTCCTCCACCTCGCGTTCGCGCATCTTCTCCAGTCTGCTGGTATAGATGTAGAGCAGGAAGGCGATGAAGGCTATCACCATCAAGGAGACAAACCACCAGCTCTTCCAGAAATAAGGAGTCACCTTAATATCTACTGAAATAACCTGCTCCTTATCGGAATCGAAGGAAGGAATATACTTCACTTCAAACTGATAGCTGCCCGCTGGCAAGGTGGAATAGCGTACACTGTGCTGTCCCGGTTTCAGCTGAACCCAATCATTCTCATATCCCTTCATGCGATAGAGATATACACCCAGACTCTCGCTGCCATAGTTCAAGGCAGAAAAGAAGATCGTAAACGACTTGTCGCTCTCATGGATGCACAACCTTTTGGCAATGGATATATCATCGTCCAGATAATCACTGCCGGCAAACACCGGCTGGTTATCTACCAGAAGTTCGGTAAAACGCAGTCTGGCTAAGTTATGAACCGCATGGTTCACACCCGTAACCGCCATCAATCCCTCATCGGTACCCAGGTAAATCTTACCCTTGGCATCACGGATGGCACCATTGAAATAGAACTGCGAACTGAGCAGTCCGTCCTCACGGGAATAACTGCTGAAGGTCTCGGTCTTCGGATTGAAGATGGAGAGTCCATTATCCGTGGCTATCCATAACATACCCTGGTTATCCTCTACAATACCCTTCACGGTATTGTTGGCTAATCCATTATTCGTGGTGAAGGACTTCACGTATGTCTTTCCCTCCTTATTATAATTATAGCAATACAAGCCGTAGCCATTGCTGCCCAGCCAGATCTTGCCATCCTTCGCCAGACAGAAAGAGAGAATCTTGTCTATCACGCCACTCTCTGGGGCATCCAACTTATACGGATGATATTCGACGGCAAACTCGCCCTTTCCACGAGAACGGGACTTCAGATTGATCTCCACCATACCCTGCACACATCCCATCAGGAGCTTGCCATCTGGTGTAATCAGGTTTCCGATGCAGCCACGCACATTCAGACAGCCCTTGAAAGGCTCAATCAACTGCTGACGCTTCAAATCGTAGAAGAAGAGACCATCATTGGTTCCCAGCCACATACCATCATTGATAGGATCATACACCAGTGCTCCTGCAAAATTCAGGAAAGGCTGATGCTTGGCATCTACCACAAGAGGAATGATCCTGCCCGGCTGCTGGAGATTCATCACAGCAATGCCCGTCCCCCAGGTGCCTATCCACAGATTCCCCCGGTTATCGGCAGCAAGCGTGGAAACACTGTTGTGGGGCAAACCGGAATTTGCCATTGTATAATGGGTAAAGTTCCTGCTGCCTGGAGCCAGAGCATTGAGTCCGCCCTCTACGGTTCCTACCCACAGGGTGCCATCCGGGGCTGCATACATCGCATTCACCGCATTCGGAGAAAGACTGGCAGGATTCGCTGCATCGTGCTTGAAAAATTCCAGTTGCAACTGGCGTGGTGCCAACTTGGTGATACCACCTGTTTCGGTACCTACCCAGATCTGTCCATCCTTAGACAACAAGCTGTTTACAAAGTTGCTACTCAACGGATTCACACTGCTACAATTCCAATGCTCGATCATACCAGTCTTATCATCTATAATATCCACACCACAGAGAGTACCCACCAGAAGCTTATCATCCTCTGTGATGGCAAGACTCGTTACCACCTCATGCTGGAGTGAATGATCGGTTGCCGAACAGTGGAATTCCTGCTTGGCGCTGTTAAACAAGCCACGATTGGTAGCCAACCAGATTTTTCCGTGATAAGATATGACGGCTCCCGCATAACGGGAATCGAGTTTAGGGAACAGAGAAGATATATTCTTAGCCACCAACTGATTGTTCTTGACCGAGAATTCACTCACTACTCCATTGTTACACATCACCACCGTGCCATTGCGATACACATCGCAAAGGCCGAGGTCAGGAGCATTGAATGGATAATCAATAAATAAGACACTATTCACCTCGCCCTTCTCATTGAAGGAGATTCGGGTTAGAAGATTGATGGATAGCATCCATACATTGCCCTTGGCATCGCAATACATTCGGGTGCAAAGGTTCTTGAGTGCCTTGTTGAGCTGAGCTTCTACCTTTTCATTCTCACAAGGTGGAATGATGGGCTGCATCGTCTTGAGGTCGAGCACCTGCGGACCTTCCTCGAAAGCTATCCAAAGGCGCTTGAAATGATCTTCATACACATTGCGGCAGCTATTGCTTCGCAGACTGATACCGGATGAGCCCAGATTGAAGTTCATATAATTGAATCCATCATAACGTACCAGTCCACCACCATGCGTACTGATCCAGACGAAACCGTATGAATCCTGGAAAATATCATCCGCAAAATTATTAGGCATTCCTGCCGCCATATTGAGATAGCTTACATTAAAGCGACTAGGAAGGCTGCCTTGCGCAAAACTGCTCAAGGTTATGAATAATGCTGCTATCAGGGAAAGAATGTATCTAGTCATTAATTTCTTTTATACCATCTGCTTGCAAAAGTACGAAGAATATTTGAAACAAAAGAATAAATACAAGAAAAAAGTGCCTATCAGTGTAAAAATACACCGTTAGGCACTTTCTTGAGTTTTTTCTAGAATTCGAGTATCATAGTCTGGCGAGGACGAAGCTTCACGTTCTTGTTGATCAGAACGGTACGGCCATTCGTTACATCCGTAGCCTTCTCTGCATTGCCGATAATCTCTGCATAGCGGGAAACATTCAGTTCATTGGCTTCCTTCTTGCCATTGATGATGGTCATCACGGTCTTTCCCTTATACTGGCGGGCAATGACATATACACCCTTCTGCGGACAGAACTGGGTCTGCTTACCTTTGGTGATGACCTCGTTGCCCTGACGCCAATGCAATAATCGGCTGAGCCAGTCGAACATTTGGTTTTCAGCCTGTGTTCTTCCTTCGGCAGTAAAGGCATTGTGCTTGTCACCTGCCCAACCGCCAGGGAAGTCCTTGCGGACATTGCCATCGGTTACGCTCTTGGTACCATTCATCAACACCTCGGTTCCGTAATAGAGCTGTGGGGTGCGGTTGACGGTAAGGAGAAGTGCCAGCGCCTGCTTCAATGCCAGGGTATCCTTGCCTTCACCCAGGAAGCGGTCGGTATCGTGATTCTCTACGAATGCCATCACGCTCTTTGGGTTCGGATAGAGATAGTCGTAGCAGAACACGTTGTAGATGCGGTTCATACCGTTCCACCAATCATCAGTCTCCTCGTTCTTCGCACTGTTGATGCGGTCGAAGAAGGCGAAATCCATCACGGTTGGCAGATAACTGTTCTTTTCAGAGAGCTTGCTATCCTTTTGCCAGGCAGCAGTATAGGCAGGCTCGGTCACCCAAGTCTCACCCACGGTATTGAAGTGAGGATATTCCTCGCCCAGCACCTTCATCCAGTGTGCCATCGCATCACGGTCGGCGTATGGATAGGTATCCATGCGGATGCCGTCGATGCCCACGGTCTCTATCCACCACTCACTGTTCTGAATCAGATATTTGATGACGTGCGGATTGCGCTGGTTCAAATCTGGCATACTTGGCACAAACCAGCCATCTACGGTTTCCGTGAGATCTACCTTGCTGGCGTATGGGTCGAGCACAGGAGTCAACTTATAACTGGTCTGCAGATACTTGTCATTCACCTTAGCAGCACCATCCACGGTACCTATCTTCTTCTGATGTTCCGGTGTCTGATTTTCCGGAGCAAGCCATTCTGGAGCATTGAACCAATCCTTCGATGGCATATCGACTACCCAAGGATGATCGAAACCGCAATGGTTGAAAATCATATCCATCACCACCTTCAATCCCTTCTTGTGAGCCTCAGCAGTAAGCTGCTTGTACTCCTCGTTGGTACCGAAGCGTGGATCTACACGATAGTAATTGGTGGTAGCGTAACCATGATAGGTACTGTTCTTGCCATCATTAGGACTGTCATTCTCCAAGACCGGAGTAAACCACAGGGCGGTTACGCCCAACTGGTTGAAATAATCCAGATGCTGGCGGATTCCCTCCAGGTCGCCACCATGACGAAGACTTGGTGCCGTGCGGTCGCAGGTCTTGTCACGCATGTTCTTGAATGCATCGTTCTTCAGATTGCCATTGGCAAAACGGTCGGGCATCAGCATGTAGAGCACATCCTCGTTAGAGAAACCGATGCGCTTGTCACCCGCCATCTCACGGTTCTTCAACACATACTTCACCTTTTTCGACTGCTTGCCCTGCTTGAAGTTGAGTGTCATCTCTCCAGCCTTGGCACCATCGAGATTGAGATATACAAGGAGATAGTTAGGAGAATCGAGGCGGGCGATGCTATCCACCTTCACACCCGGATAATCCACAGAGACATCAGCATTCTTGATATCCTTGCCATACACCATCAGCTGGAGCGAAGCATCCTTCATGCCCACATACCAGTCGGTAGGTTCAATGCGGCTTACGTTGACTGTCGCGTTCATACTTATTGCGCTACCCATAAGCACTAATGAAGCTATTATCTTTTTCATAATTACACCTTATTATATATATAGACTATTCTTATACCTTATTATATATATAGACATTTCTTATACCTTATTATATATAGACTATTTCTGATAAAGAATCAAGGCAGACTGAGGGGCAACCTCTACTTCCTTTCCGGCGATGAAGCCCAGACCTTCCTCGTTGATAACACCATTGCAGCAAGCCACGGTGTAATTGCCCTCAGGAATCTGCATCTTCTTTGCCTGCTTGTTGAAATTATAGATAACAATGATCTGCTTCCAGGCATCGATGCCCTCCAAGTTCTTGAGCTGGAAACCTACGAGGCAAGTCTGCTGGTTGCCATTGGCATCCTGACTAGGCAGGAACTCCAGATGCTGACGCACCTTATCGCCTGTAGAAAGACGGAAGGCTGAATGGTTCTTGCGGAGCTGAATCAGATTCTTATAGAAGGTGAATGCCTGTGGATACTTCTGCAGATTGGTCCAGGTAAACTGGTTGATGCTGTCTGGAGAATTGAAACTGTTATGCACTCCCTTCTTGTCGCGAAGCATCTCCTCGCCGGCAAGGATGAAAGGTACACCCTGCGAAGTGAACACACAGGTCTGGGCAAGCTGGTCGATGCGGAGCAACTCGGCAGTACGCATCTCCTCCGAGATATTCTTGTCTGTCAGGGATGGGATGCTCGCCTTCAATCTATCTACCAGACACATATCATCGTGGCAGCTTACATAACTGATCTGCTCGGTTGGGTTGTTGGTCCAAGGCTTCTTGTCATAGTTCACCTTGGTCATATCGACCTGCGGATGAGCGATGCCACCCACGATACCGAACTTCAGACTTTCCTCCTGTCCAGGGAGTCCAGCCAGGAGCGCACCCTTATGGTCATCAGAGAAAGGACCACGAAGAGCATCACGCATATCATCGCTGAAGGCACCGATACCATTGAGCTGATGGGTATTCGCCTTCATGGCAAGTTTCTCCGTAGGATAAGCACAGCTGCCTGCACTCCATCCCTCACCATAGATATAAATGCTAGGATCGATGCGGTTTACCATCTCACGGATAGCCTGCATGGTCTCGATATCGTGAACACCCATCAGGTCGAAGCGGAAGCCGTCGATATGGAATTCATCAATCCAGTACTTCACGCTCTCCAGCATAAACTGGCGCATCAAAGGCTTTTCAGAAGCTGTCTCGTTGCCGCAGCCGGAACCATCGCTATACTTACCCTCCTTGGTCTTGCGATAATAATAATCAGGATAGGTACGCTGGAAGTTACTGCCATTGATATCGAAGGTGTGATTATACACGGCATCGAAAATCACTCGGATACCAGCCTTGTGAAGCGCCATCACCATCTCCTTGAACTCCTTGATGCGGGTTCCTGGAGCATAAGGGTCGGTACTGTAGCTGCCTTCCGGCACATTATAGTTCTTCGGATCGTAGCCCCAATTGAACTGAGGCTTGTTGAGCTTGGTTTCATCTACTGAGGCGTAATCGAACACCGGCTGGAAATGGATGGCATTGATGCCGAGGTTCTTGAGATATTCGATAGCCTTAGGTTCGGTGAGGGCAAGATACTTGCCCTGATACTTCAAACCCGATGTAGGAGAAATGGAGAAATCACGTACGTGGAGCTCGTAGATGACGAGGTCGGCTGGCGATTGGATGGCAGGACGCACATCCTTGTCCCATCCCACAGGGTCGATATCATAGAGATCAACGATAGCGCCACGGTTTCCATTCACACCTACCGCCTTGGCAAAGGTTCCCGGCGTTTCGCCCTTACCGATATCGAAGGTATAGAACTTACCTTTCAGATCGCCCTTCACGGTAGCCCCCCATCGTTCATCGCCCATCTTCTTCATCTTCAGCGTCTTGTAAGCCTTACCTTTTTGTCCATCCTTATAAAGACGGATGGTAACAGAAGACTTGCCGGCTGTTGGGGCATTGAGAACGAACATGGTTTTCTCCTTGGAATACATCATCTCATTGAATGTCTGCTGAGCACTCAATGAAGTTGGTAAAACAGTAGCTGTCAATGCTGCGATTATTAGTTTTTGAACATTCATATTATTTAAGCTCTTGTTAGTCATTAAACTATAGTTATAAAACTGTAGTTTTAAAATGGGAAAAGGAATTCAAGAGAAATCAGGAAATCATCCTCATAACACGAAGTTATGGTCTTATCCCTGACATCTCTCAAATTCCCAAAAATTATTTAGCAAGCAATGAGATGGCAAAACCACCACCACGTGCTTCTTTAATCTTCAAGACATCACCCTTCTTCACAGTCTTGTGGATGATCTGGTAAGATTTAGGATTTTTCTCGTAATCTGCATTCTTGCCGTCCTGATAGATGGCGCAAGCATACTTCTTGCCCTTATCGAGGAAGTCGAGCTTTACTACGGATGTACGGGCAGCATCTGTCTTGCCACCAACAAACCAGTTGTCGGTACCCTTAGCCTTGCGGGCTACGGTGATATACTTAGCTGGCTCTGCCTCCAGGTACTTGGAGTCGTCCCAGTCGCAAGCTACGTCGCGGATGAACTGGAAGGCATCGTCGTACTTCTCATAATGCTCTGGAAGATCGGCTGCCATCTGCAAAGGACTGTACATCACGAGATAGAGCGAAAGCTGACCACAGAGTGTAGTATGAACATAGCTCTGGTTGTTGCTCCATTCAGAAAGCTTGGTCTCGAAGATACCAGGAGTGTAATCCATCGGACCACCCTGCAGACGGGTGAATGGCAACATCACGGTGTGATAAGGCTTGCTGCCGCCAAATGCCTCATACTCTGTACCACGGGCACTCTCGTTACCCACCAGGTTAGGCCAGGTGCGGCAGATACCAGTAGGACGGGTTGCCTCGTGGGCATTTACCATGATATGATGCTTGGCAGCTGTTTCAACCACACGCTGATAGTGATTGTTCATCAACTGGCTGTAGTGATACTCACCTCTTGGGATGATATCGCCCACATAACCGGTCTTCACGGCATCATAGCCATATTTGTTCATCAGATTGAAGGCATCCTCCAGATGGCGCTCGTAGTTGAGAGCAGCAGAAGAGGTCTCGTGGTGCATCATCAGCTTCACGCCCTTGGAGTGTGCGTAGTCGTTGAGCATCTTGATATCGAAGTCAGGATATGGAGTTACGAAATCGAAAACATCGAGCTTCTGATGGCCGAACCAGTCTTCCCATCCTTCGTTCCAGCCTTCTACCAGCACCTCCTGCAAACCGTTCTTGGCTGCAAAGTCGATATAGCGCTTTACTTCCTCGTTGGTTGCACCATGAGTGCCATTAGGCTTGCACTTGCTGTAATCGGTTACACCGAGGCGAACAGATGGCAGGTCGTTGGTATAGCTCCAGGTCTTGGTGCCAACAATCATGTTCCACCAAACGCCGCAGTACTTGGTAGGATGAATCCATGAAGTATCCTCGATCTTGCAAGGCTCGTTGAGATTCAAAGTCAACTTGCATGAAAGCATATCACGGGCATCATCGCTTACCATCACGGTACGCCAAGGTGTATTGAATGGAGTCTGGATGAATCCCTTTCTGCCTACGGCATCAGGAGTCAACCAAGACTCGAAAGTCAATGTCTTTTCGTCGAGGTTGAGGTGCATGGTTGGATAATCCAGACAGGCAGCCTCGTGGATATTGATATAGAGACCATCCTTGGTCTTCATCTGGAGAGAGGTCTGAACGCCAGTATCCGAGAAGACGGTGGTAGATGAATTGCTCTTGTAAGATTCGCGGTTTTTCGCAATAATTGGGCGGATACCTGTCAACGGAGTAATGTTGTAGTCATACTCCTGGGTATCGTAATCGCCAGGAATCCAATAGGCAGTATGATCGCCTGCCATGGCAAACTGTGTATGCTCCTCCTGGATTACGAAATAGTTAAGGCTTTCCTGCTGTGGGAACTCATAGCGCAAGCCCATACCATAATCATATACACGGAAGCGGATAGTGATGTTACGCTTGGAAGATGCCTGATTCAGGTTTACCTCCATCTCGTTATAGTTGTTGCGGATGGTAGCAGTCTCGCCCCATACTGGCTTCCAGGTCTCATCGAAGGTCGATGTCTTGCTGCCAGTCTCTGTGAAACCATCCATCAGACTGGTTTCTTCCATACCCTTAGAGGCATGCTTATCCTTAGCCAGCTCCAATCCGAGATGAGATGGCTTGCACACAGTCTTTCCCTTATAGCTCATCTCGTAGGTAGGCTGTCCCTTTTCGGATAAAGAGAAAGTTACCGAGACGTTGCCGTTAGGCGACTTGACGGTCTGGGCTGCTGCCAACATCGGGAGCAAGAGACCCATCACTAATAAATTCAGTTTCTTCATTCTGTTTACCTATTGTTTATTCGTTTGTTTATTCGTTAGACTTTGGGATATTGCAGCACCGGCAATCAGGAAAACAGCTTCCGTTGCACGCACTTGCATTATTGCTTGCAAAGATACGAAAAACAAAAATACCCTCCTAAAAATAGAAGGGTATTTTGATGTATAACAATGTGCAAACGGTTGCACACCTTTATTCCTTGTTTGAAGAGTCACCCGCTTAATTGCGTCCGCCCTGTGCCACAAGCTCTGTAATGTTAGCCATGAACTCCTTGTTGGCAGCCAACTCCTCCAGACTGAGGTGCATGCGATAGCGCCAGTAGTGCTTTGGATTGGCAGGAATGTTGATGCGCTCGGCTTCAGCATCCGGCAGACGGAGCTTCTCATCAATGGCGAGCCAATCCTGTACGCTCAAGATGCAGAGCATGGATGGAGACGCCAGGTGACGGGCGATGATGTCTCTTGCCAACCAACCTGGGAGCGGATGAGGAGCTGGTCCCTCACGATAGAGCATCGTGTTGTAATACTCCTGGGTGCGGGAGATGTTCTCGTCCCACCACATACGCAAGGTTGGCATATCATGGCTGGTGATGGTGCAGACAGAGCGGTATGGATTACGGCTCAGATGACCAAACTTAACCGTTGGATCCTTTGGCATGCTCTGGAGCTCCAGGCTCAGAATCTTCAACTCGTCCATCACCCATGGTACACAATCAGGTACCATACCCAGGTCTTCGGCACAAACCAGCATACGGGTAGCCTGAACCAGCTTAGGCAACTTCTTCATCGCCTCACCATACCAGAACTGGTTGTTGCGACGGTAGAAGTAGTCGTTGTAAAGGCGGTTGAACGCAGCCTTGTCGTTATCATAGAGCGACTCGTAGATGAAGTCGAGCTGTGCAGAGATACGTGGGTGGAAGAGCTCAGGATCCTTACGGTCACGCACAAAGAGCACATCGCTGATCAGGGCATACAAGCCATCACGCAACCAGATTTCCTTCTCATCAGTTACATCCTGGAAGAGTGCCTCTACCTTGCGCTGGGTATCTACCTCAGGCTTCATCTGATAGCGCTCATCATCCAGACGGTCGAGATATTTCTCCTTCACCTCATCAGCACGCTCATGGAACATACGGTCCAATACCCAGTCGGTAATGAATGGACGGGTGAAGCGGTCCTCCTGGAAGTTCAAGCCGTAACTCTGGATCTCACCACGGGTCATGGCGATAGCTGGCGCAAACTGTCCGAGCAAACCATGCACGCTATGCACAGGGATTTCCCAAATTCGGAAGAAGCCGAGCACGTGGTCGATGCGGTAAGCATCAAAGAACTTCGACATATTCTGGAAGCGGCGGGTCCACCAGAGGCAGCCGTCCTTCAGCATCTCATCCCAGTTGTAGGTAGGGAATCCCCAGTTCTGTCCGTTTACAGAGAAATCATCCGGTGGAGCACCCGCCTGACCATTCAGGTTGAAGTACTTAGGCTCCATCCACACATCGCAGCTGTGGCGATGCACACCGATAGGAATATCACCCTTCAGGATGACACCCTTAGCCTTGGCATGCTCGTGTGCCTCCTGCATCTGCTTGTTCAGAATGAACTGCACGAAGTAGAAGAACTCCACGTTCTGGTACGCCTCGGTTTCAGGGTTGGTCAAATCCTTGCGCTCAGCCTCATCCCAGACATTATGGTCTGGCCACTGAGAGAAGTCGGCGGTGCCATTCTTGTCACGCAGGTAAGAATACTGTGCGTAAGGCACGAGCCACTGTTGCGTTTCCTGAAAGAAAGCCTTGAAATCGGCTCCCGACATCATCTCTTTACCTTCCTGTGCAAATATCTGTTGCAGATAATCCTGCTTGAAATCATTCACCTTCTCATAATCAATCTGATGCAAGGCATTGAGCTCCTGGCGGGTCTTCTCTGCCTTCTCGCAAGCCTTCTTGTCCTTCAATGCAGGTAAGGCATTCAGATCGGCATACATCGGATGGATAGCAAAGACGCTGATGCAGCTATATGGATAGCTGTCCGTCCAGGTATGGGTGATGGTGGTATCATTGATTGGCAGAAGCTGAAGAACCTTCTGACCGGTAGATGCCACGAGATCAATCATCGTCTTGAGATCGCCGAAATCGCCCACACCGGCACTTTTCTCGCTGCGCAGAGAGAATACCGGCACCTGTGTTCCGGCAAGCTTGCGATTGTAAAGGGCGAAGAATGCCTGATCCAGTTCGTAAGTGATGGCATCACCGGCTTTCATCTCAGGAAGGTCGATGGTGCGGTTCATGGATGTTTCCCAGATCAGCGAATCCTTCTTCTCATTGTAAGCCACAAACTTGAATTCCATGTGGCGAGTCTGCAGATGGGCAGCATCCAGTTCTGCAACCCATTCATTATAAGAGTGCTGAGTCATCTTCAGCATCTTCTTGGCATTCCATGTGCCCAACAGGTTATCAGCGCCCACAACACCTAAGCGATCACCGTCGCGAAGCTGAGGAGCACGCACCACGAGGCGCACGGTCTTGGCATCATTCTGCTCCTTCATCTCTTCTGGAGCCTGATGATTGATACAGTCTGTAAAGGCACTGCTATAGAGATATGCATCCTCTGGAATCACCTTCCAATGATCATACTGGGTCAGATTATTAGCCTTCAGGGCTGTAAGTTCCAGACGATGCTTCACAAGAAGCCATTCTGTCTTAACCACCACGCCGTCTCGCTCTACACTATAATAATAGGTATAGGCTTTGGCGGGTTGTTTTACACACCAGTCAACCGACCACTCCTTACCATTGAGAGTAGCCATAGGAAGTTTCAGTTTTTCTTCATCATCCTCCTGTATGTTCAAGACGAGTTGCTCGCCGAACATTGTTCCGTATTCTATATGAAAATGTATCGTCATAAGAGTCCGTTAGAAGTTAGTTTATATTTAATTTTATTATTTTCAGTGCGAAATTAGCAAAAAAAATCGTAAGTATATAATTTCTATGTGCACAATTTCAGACAAATCCTGCACAAACGTTTGCACGGGTTTTACTTATACACTCATTCATGACCTTTAATAATGCCTACAGACAATGCACCGGCGATAAGCAACACGCCAGCCACAATCATCATATCGCTCTGATGAGAACCAACCAGACTCAGAACAGTACCACCGCAGATGGCAGCCACAATCTGAGGAATACAGATGGTTCCGTTGAACAAGCCCAGGTATGCGCCCATGTGGCCATAACCCTGCAGAGCATTGGTCACGAAAGTGAAAGGCATCGCCAACATGGCAGCCCAGCCGGCACCAATCATCAGGAATGGAATAAACTGCAGATACTGATCGTGCAGGAATGGGATGAGAGCGAAGCCCACACCACCTATAATCAAGCTCACACTATAAGCCATCTTGGTATTCTTGAACTGAGGAAGAACCACTGCCCAGAGCACACTACCTACTGCCTGAACGGCAAAGAGGATGCCTACCCAGTTGCCTGCCGCCTGGAACTCTGCCGACTTTGGATCGGTGGTATTCCATACGGTCTCAGCGATGGCACCTGTAGAATAGTTCCAGAGATAAAGGAAAGCAGCCCAGCAGAAGAACTGAACCAGTCCCACCTTCCAGAAAGTAGAAGGCGCGTTTTTCAAGAGGGTAATCCAGTCTGCCTTGCCCTCTTCTTCCTTTTCTACCTCGCCAGCTACACCATTATAGGCAGCATACTGCTGAGGATTCCACTCCTTCACCTTCATCGTGGTATAGATGACACAGAGGATGAGGATGGCAGCGCCCACGTAGAACGACCATATTACAGAATCAGGCACCACGCCCTCTTCGGCAACATTCTTGATACCCAGGAAGGTAAAGAGGAATGGAAAGATATATCCGGCTACAGAACCGGCATTGCAGAGGAAACTCTGGATAGAGTAAGCCTTTGCCTTCTGCTTCTCGTTTACCATATCGCCTACCAGCATCTTGAAAGGCTGCATCGCCATATTGATGCTCGTATCGAGGAACATCAGGGCAATCAAGCCGAAGAGCATCGCACCGCTTACCGTCAGACCAAGAGAACCGGAATTCGGCAGCAGGCACATCACGAGTACGGCGACCGTGGCTCCCACAAAGAGATAAGGGATGCGGCGACCAAAACGGCACCAGGTCTTGTCACTCAATGTGCCGACAATAGGCTGTACAAGGATTCCCATCAATGGAGGGAGAATCCAGAAATAACTCAAGTTGTGTGGATCAGCACCCAACGTTGCAAAGATTCGGGAGATGTTGGCGCTCTGAAGAGCGTAGGCAATCTGTACTCCGAAGAATCCGAAGCTCAGGTTCCAGAGCTTCCAGAAACTTAAATCAGGTTTTTGTGTCATATTGTTATACTTTGAATTTTGAACATTGAATTTTGAACTTTATGATTACCCTTACTTTGATTTTTGAACATTGAAATTCACAAAGGACATTAAGTTATTAGAGCTGTTTATAAAGTTCAATGTTCAAAGCTCAAAGTTCAAAGTTATCGGGTAGTTCCTCTTACCACCAGACGAGTCCTTACCACTCGCTTCTCAACGTCATGCGTAGGATTGGATCCTTCCACCAGTCCGATGAGAATGTTTGCAGCCTCTTCGCCTACTGCCACTCCACGCTGTTCTACCGTAGTGAGCATCGGATCGCAAGCCTTGGCTCTGTCGCCATTGGTAAAGCCGCAGATGCTGATGTCATTCGGCACATCGAAGCCCATTCGCTTGGCAGTATAGAGAATGCCTATCGCCGTATCATCATTGATGGCGAAGAAAGCATCCGGATGATTTTCTTCCCTCAATATCTCTGGTGTAAGCACCTCTGCCTGGGCACGGTTGTCACAGATTCTCACCCAGTCGGGATTCTCCGTCAATCCATGTTTCACCAGTGCATCATGATAACCGTTATAACGGTTCTTGGAGATTTCCATATTCATCGGCGAACCGTAGAAGGCTATCTTCTTGCAGCCCGTATCCACCAGATGGGTAACGGCGGTAAAGGCGCCCATATAGTCATCTACTACCACTCGGGAGCAGTTCACGCCCGTACAGATTCTATCGTAGAAGACGAGAGGCACGCCATTGTTCATCAACTTCTCAAAATGGGCGTACTGCTTGGTATCCTTCGCCTGTGATACGATGATACCACATACCTTATTCTTATAGAAGTCCTCGCAGATGGCCACTTCCTTGTCGTATCTTTCGTTACTCTGTGCCACCATCACACGATATCCGCGGGCTCTCGCCTCCTCCTCTATGCCCGAAAGGACGGACATAAAATAATAATGTACGAACTCCGGCACAATGACTCCGATGACCTTCATCGGCTGTACCTTGCTATGGCGCAAAGCCTCACCAAGCATGTTCGGAAAGAAATTATGTTCACGTGCAAAAGTCTGGATACGCTCCTTCTGGGCAGCACTGATTCTAGGACTGTCCTTCAACGCCCGGCTCACTGTAGCAACACTGACTCCCAGTTCGCGAGCTATATCTTTCATTGTTATGTTGTTATTTTCGTTCATGTTGTTTTAAATCACGCTGCAAAATTAGGCAAATATCCGCTATTTTGTACTTTTTTTGTTGACCTAAATCAAGCAAAAGGAATGCAAACGTTTGCGCATAAGAAATAACGGAATTAACTGAAAAATAGTACATCGTATCGAAAAAGACTTTAATTTTGCACCCAGAAAGAATAAACAATTAGACAACTCGACCTCTTTACATAAACAGGCCAGAGACTAAAAGCAGAATATTCATTTTAAGAATAACAATAGTATAAACATAAACTTAAAAATCAAGCAAATGATGAAGCAGGTAAAAATTAAATTACCTCTCAGAGCATTGACCCTCGCAGGTGGTCTGCTTCTGACGGTGAGTTCCTTTGCGCAGACTAATGCGATTAAGGGACATGTGAAGGATGCTTCCGGTGAGCCTGTCATGGGTGCTACCATTACAGTGAACGGTAAGGCAGTAGGTATTACCGACATGGATGGTAACTTCTCTGTTGACGCAGCTCCAGGTACCAATCTTACTTTCACTTATCTGGGAATGACTCCACAGACCGTGAAGGCTTCTAAAGAAATGAGCATTACCTTGCAGGATGATTCCAAGTCCTTGAATGAGGTCGTAGTCATCGGTTATGGTGTGGCTAAGAAGTCTGACTTAACCGGTTCTGTTACAGCTATCAAGCCAGACTCTAAGAACAAGGGTGTGGTTGTCAACGCACAGGATATGCTTACAGGTAAGGTTGCCGGTGTAAACATTACCAGCAACGACGGTACTCCTGGTGGTGGTGCCAAGATCCGTGTTCGTGGTGGTTCTTCTCTGAACGCATCTAACGACCCATTGATCGTTATCGATGGTCTGGCAATGGACAACGATGGTGTAAAGGGTCTTTCTAACCTCCTTTCTGTAGTAAACCCACAGGATATTGAGTCTTTCAGTGTCTTGAAGGATGCTTCTGCAACTGCTATCTACGGTTCCCGTGGTTCTAACGGTGTCATCATCATTACAACCAAGAAGGGTCGCAAGGGTCAGAAGCCTACCGTTTCTTACTCTGGTAGCGTAACCATCAGCGAGAAGAAGAACACAATTGATGTTCTTAGCGCTGACGAGTTCCGTGCAAATGTTGAAAGACTGTATGGCAAAGACAGTGAAGCTTATAGCGCACTGGGTACAGCCAACACCAACTGGCAGGACTTGATTTACCGCACAGCTATCAGCCACGACCACAACATTACAGTTTCTGGTGCAGCTAAGTCTCTCCCATACCGTGTTTCTGTAGGTTATACAGACCAGCAGGGTATCGTCAAGACATCAGACTTCAAGCGTGCTACAGCATCTTTGAACTTGAACCCATCATTCTTCAAGGATCACTTGACATTGAACCTGAATGCCAAGGGTATGTATGCCAGAACCTTATATACTGATGGTTCTGTAGTTTCATCAGCTGTAAGAATGGACCCAACCCAGGATCCTTACAAGTTTACATCTGAATATCACAAGAATCAGCTGGGCAGCAATATGGACCAGACTCTCAAGAACTATGGTGGCTATTTCCAGTGGTCAAAGAAAGCAGAGTATGGTGATAACACATGGCCTTTCACTTATGACAGCACCACACAGATGCCTAACCCTCTGTCTTTGCTGGATCAGGGCAGTCAGATTGCTCACAGCCGTTCATTCATCGGTAGTGCAGACATCGACTATAAGGTACACGGTTTCGAGGACTTGAGATTGCATGCTACCTTGGGTGCAGATATCTCTAAAGGTCGCCAGAGCCAGTCATTTGCTCCATCATGTTCTAGCGCATTGTACTATGGTAGCTATGGTGGTGAGGAAATTCTGAAGCGCAACCTCTCTTTGAGTGCTTACGCTCAGTACTACAAGGATTTCAACAAGATTCATCACTTCGACATCATGGCTGGTTATGAGTGGCAGCACTTCTGGCGCAGCAAGAACAATGACTATGTAGGTTATTATCCTGAAACAAATAACGATGCAAGTCTTGCAGGTACAGAGCGTCCTCATACTCCATATAGCGAGAAGAGCGAAAGCTACCTGGTATCTTTCTTCGGACGTGCCAACTATACCTTGCTCGACCGTTACTTCCTGACAGCAACCGTTCGTGATGATGGTTCTTCACGTTTCAAGGAGCACTGGGCATGGTTCCCATCATTCGCTTTTGCATGGAAGGCTAACGAAGAGGCGTTCCTGAAGAACGCTGACTGGTTGTCTGACTTGAAACTCCGTCTGGGCTATGGTAAAACTGGTCAGCAGGCTGGTTCTATCGGTGACTATGAGTGGATTCCTTCTTATGCTATCAGCACTGGTACAAACGGTTTCTATCCTGTTACTGGTACAGGTGAGCTCTACAGACCAAACAACTACCGTCCTGACTTGAAGTGGGAAACAACCACTACCTACAACGTAGGTTTGGACTGGGGCATCATGGATCAGAGATTGTCTGGTAGCGTAGATTGGTACTACAGAAAGACTACCGACTTGTTGAACTATGCTCCACTTCCTTCTATGGCAGGTTACAAGAACCAGGCATGGCAGAACATCGGTTCCTTGAAGAATACCGGTGTTGAAGCAGCTATTACCTGGCGTGCTATCCAGACCAAGGACTGGTTCTGGACCATGACATACAACTTCACTTACAACAAGAACGAGATTACCGACTTGAATGGTGTATCAGAGAATGGTGCTCCTGTTGTTAATACAAACATCAAGGTAGGTGATGGTTCTGGTGCTTATCTGCAGGCTAACCAGGTGGGTTATGCAATGAACTCATACTATGTTTACCAGCAGGTTTACGACAAGAACGGCAAGCCAATTGAGAACTGCGTAGTTGACCGTAACGGTGACGGTAAGATCAATGAAAGCGATAAGTATCTCTACAAGAGCCCAGCAGCTCCTGTAACAATGGGCTTCTCTTCTCGCCTGGAATACAAGAACTGGGACTTCGGTTTCTCTTTGCGTGCAAGCATCGGCAACTATGTATATAACAATGTTGAGCAGGGCATGAGTAACATGAATACAGGTGAGTGGTTCTCTAACTCTTTGAAGTACTTCTCTAACCGTTTGAAGAGTACAGTTGAGAGAAACTGGCAGACCTACGAGATTACTTCTAAGTTGTCTGACTACTATGTGAAGAACGCTTCGTTCCTGAAGTGCGACAACATCACATTGGGTTACAGCTTCAACAACTTGTTTAAGTCAAGCGGCTGGCATGGACTTTCAGGTCGTGCATACGCTACTGCATCAAATGTATTCACAATTACAAATTATGACGGCTTGGATCCAGAAGTAGGCGATGGTAATGACAACAACCTCTACCCACGTCCATTCTCTGTTGTAGTTGGTCTTAGCTTGAATTTCTAATAAGAAAGGATATTCATTATGAAAAAATATATTAAAAATATTGTTCCTGTAGCAGCACTCCTGCTTACAATGGGAACAACAACATCATGTGTCGGTGATTTGGACGTTACTCCGATTAACCCAAACATCCAGACAAACCTTAACATCGATGGCCTTTTCAACAAGTGCTACGCTAACTTTGCCATGGCTGGTAATGGTGGTGCTAATGGCGATTGCGACATTGATGGTATTGATGGTGGTACATCTGGTTTTGTACGCCAGACATTCAATGCAAACGAGCTCACAACCGATGAAGCTATCTGCGGTTGGGGTGATGATGGTATTGCCGGCTTCTGCTATAATAGCTACAATGCCACAAACCCAATGTTGACCGGTTTGTACGCCCGTATTACAACTGGTATTGCTTATTGCAACCAGTATCTTGCTGAAGCAGGAGATCAGGATGCAACCAAGCTTGCTGAGGTTCGCTTCCTGAGAGCATACGAATACTATAGCTTGATGGATGCATGGGGCAACATCCCATTTACACTTCAGCCATTGACCAAGCCTGAAAGATATACCAGAGCACAGACTTACGAATGGCTCGAGAAGGAGCTTCTTGAAATAGAACCAAACCTTTCTGAAGCAAAGGCTAAGAAGTCAACAGATGAAGGCTACGGCCGTGTAGATAAGGCTGCATGCTGGTTGCTTCTCTCCCGCCTCTACCTCAATGCAGAGGTTTATACTGGCACAGCTCAGTGGGCAAAGGCAAAGGAATACGCCAAGAAGGTGATGGATTCATCTTATAAGCTGAACACCACAAGCGTAAACGGCTGGAGTGCTTACCAGATGCTCTTCATGGGCGATAACGGTGAGACTGATGCAGCTTACGAGGGTATCTTCCCTCTCTTGCAGGATGGTTTGAAGACCACAAGCTGGTGTTCAACACTCTTCCTGTTGGCTTCTACCTACGATCAAGATATGCACGCAAATCCAAACAACCCTAAAGCTACCAATGGTACTGACCAGGCTTGGGGTGGTAACCGCGCTCGTCCTGATTTGGTTAAGAAGTTCTTCCCTAATGGTAACGTTCCAAATCTTGAAAGCTACGCTACAGCAGAAGCTGCCGGTGACGACCGTGCTCTCTTCTGCGGTGTAAACCGTACATTGGATAATGATGACGTTTCTACTTTCAAGAGCGGTTTCGCTGTTGCTAAGTTTACCAACTTCAAAACAGACGGTAGCGCAGGTCATGATGCTACATTCCCAGATGCAGACTTCTTCCTGATGCGTGCAGCAGAGGCTTACCTGAACTTTGCAGAGGCTGATGCCCGCCTCAATGGTGGAGAGACTACAGCTGAAGGTACAGCAGCTATCAATGCTATCCGCAAGCGTGCAAATGCCTCTATCCGTGAAGACAAGGGCTATTCTCTGAACGATATCTGCGATGAATGGAGCCGTGAGTTCTACTTCGAGGGTCGCCGTCGTATGGATCTGATTCGTTTCAACCGTTATGGTGGCAATGTCAACTACAACTGGCAGTGGAAGGGTGGCACCAAGGAAGGTCGCAACTTCTCTAAAGATTTGAATATCTTTGCTATCCCAACCAACGAGTTGACATCTAACAAGAATCTGATTCAGAACCCTGGATATTAATTCGTAAACATAAAAAGGAATTCATTATGAAAAATATAATTAAATCAGCTCTACTCGTTGTCATGAGTTTAACTCTCATGACAGCTTGTAGCGACGACAATGACTCTAATCCGTCTATTCAGACACCAACAGAGTTCAAATTGAATACTCCAGCATTGGTGAATACACCAATCGACCTGGCGAATTCGTCTAAGATTATGTTGACCTGCTCACAGCCTAACTATGGCTATACAGCTAGCGTTCAATATACAGTACAGGTTGCAACAGATGAAAATATGACTGATGCTGTTGAGCTTTCAGAAACCAGCAACAGTGCCAAGGTTGCAATTGATGCAGCTTCATTGGCAAGTACCTTGACTAACATCTATGTGCAAAAAGGCAAGACTGAGGCTGATTTCCCTATGGACGTAAAGGCTTACTTCCGCTTGAAGGCAAATATTGTGACCAGCAATGGTAATGTTGTAGAGGGAACAGAGATTCTTTCTAATGTAGTTTCACTCAACAATATTCACCTCTTGTTCTCATTGCCACCAGTCAACTTGCCTAGCCATGTATATACTGTAGGCAACTTCTGTGATTGGAAATGGGACAATTGCTTCGATATGGTTCAGGTTTATGGTACAGAGGATACATTCTGGCATCTTGTCTATATCGACGATAGCGGTATCAAGTTCAATACTGCAGCAGCATGGAATAATAGCGAAGTTGGTTATGCTGGCATCACTGTTTCCGGCGACTGCAAGGACGACATCATTGACAATGGAGGCAATATCGCTTCCAAGAACCCAGGCTGGTATCTGGTAATCGTTACAACATCAGTTGTAAACCGTGAAATCCACTATGACGTTCAGTTCAACAAGCCAACAATCTGGCTCATTGGCCCTGCAGCTGGTAGCGACGATTTCGCAGAGGAAGCTGAAGGCTGGTCATTCACCGTACCTACAACCAAGGACGGAGAATTCGTATCTCCTGCATTCGTAGGTTCAGTTCCTGCTGGTACTGATAAGGGTGTACGTATGTACGTTAAGATTCCTGGACACGACTGGTGGCATTCTGAGTTCGTCACATTAGACGGTAAGATCAAGTACCGTGCAACAGGCGGCGACCAGGATAGAGCTACAGGTAATGTAGGTCAGCAGGTTCACCTCAACATCGCTAAGGGAACTGGTGAAATCAAGTAAATAACGATTTAAAATCGAAAGACAATGAAAAAGTTATCATTATATATCTCTATCGCACTTGCAGGCCTCTTTATGGGGTCCTGCAGCGAAGATTTCAAAGACTGGGCAGATCCTCAGACTAACCCACAGGAAGATGCCATCACAATTCCTGGCTACCAGGCAAGTGCAGTTGACGCATTAGACCTGGCTAAAGTAGCAGAAGACAGTATGAATGTTTATACCATCAGCTCTGCCACTCTTCCAGAAGGTTTCGAATTGGGAAACAGCCGAATCGAACTGACTCCTGAGGGTGCAGAAAATGCAACTGCCACAGAAGTAAAGACTTCTAATGATGGTAAAGCTGCCAAGGCAGACCTGCAGGCTCTTATTGAAAGCGTTTATGGAAAGGCTCCTGTAGCTCGCACCTTCGACGGTCATGTTTACACAACTGCCGTAAAGGATGGACAGGCTGCTTTGATTGACGCAGGTACTGTAAAGGTGACAGCTACACCTGTAGCTCCTAACATCTCTCAGAACTACTATATCATTGGTGGTACTTTGGATTGGACAGCTGATGCAGCAAAGACCCAGAAGTTCAACCATAGCGACATTAATGTTTACGATGACCCAATCTTCACAATCACAATTCCAGCAAAGGAGGGTGACGATACTTGGTTCGGTATTGTAGATGACGCAGCTTGCGAAGGTGTAGCTAATGGTGACTGGAGTTCTGTTCTCGGTACAGCAAAAGGTAAAGGCAATAACGCTCTGAATGAAACAGAGCAGTTGGATACCCGTGCAAAGGTTGGCAACGATGCATCATTCAAGGTTCCTAAAAGTGCTGGTGCCAAGTACATCAAGGTTGAGATCAATATGTTGGAATACACCTACAAGATTACTCCTCTCTCATTCGGTGAGTACTTCTATGAGATTGGCGGTGATTCTAATTGGAAGTCAACAAATGCTCTCTATGGTGGAAACGGTGACGGCAAGTATCAGGGATTCTATTACCTGAATGGCGAGTTCAAGTTCAAGCCACAGGCTGGAACTGATGACTGGGCTGGTGACTATGAATTCGATGGCGAAGGCAAGATTGCCGACAATGGCGGCAAAAACTGCCCTGACCCAGGTGCAGGTTTCTACAAGATTGACGTTGACTTGCAGGCTGGTACATACGCTCTTACTCAGGTGAAGTCTATCACTGTCGTAGGTAACCACAATGGTTGGAAGCAGGATGACGCTAACTGCCACATGACATACAATAAGGAAGCAGGTTGCTGGGAGCTCACAACCACATTGAAGGATGGCTTCAAGTTTGCCATGAATGATGATTGGGCTATAAGCTGGGGTGGTGCAAACAACGACCCTACTGCTTACGACAACATCTCTGTTAATAATGGTAAGGATCTCAATGTTCCTGCAGGCGAAGGCACCTACAAGATTCAGCTCTACCTCTCTCACGAGGGTGCTAACAAGGTGGTTCTCACCAAGAAGTAATGAAAGAGTAATAGATTTACTTCATCACGAATATATATAATTTATAGGCGACTCTCAGATTCTGGGAGCCGCCTATTTTCGTTTCATCCTCCAGTATTTCAATGTAAGCCATCCGCAGAAAAAACTATTTGCAGAAAATATTTAAGGTGAATCATAAATCTCCTTTCACGGAATGTGGATTATATTGAAAATGAGAGAGTTAAGTGTGAAAGGAAAAATCGGTTCAGGGGAGATTGTCCGTGGATAGACAATCTCTTCTGAACCATTTATGTCATTTTTTGGGAACTAGAAAATGGGAAAGTGACGAAAAGTGGTAAAACTACCACTTTTTGCTTGTAAATCATGGTAAAAGCCTTCGTTTGAGCCTTTTTAGTGACGAAAAACGGTAAGTTTACCACTTTTTGATAATAAAGTTGCGCATTCTTAGATATTTTTTGTATCTTTGCAGTGACGAAAAGTGGTAATATTGCCACTTTTTGATAATATAGTATAATTATGGATATTAAAAGACAACAATATTTAGACCAACTTATCGCAAGCCAAAGGAATGGCTTGATTAAGATTATTACAGGTATCAGAAGATGTGGAAAGTCATATCTTCTGTTCAAGTTATTTCATGAGTATCTAAATTCGCAAGGGATTTCAGATGACCATATCATAGAGGTTGCCCTCGATGATCGTACCAATAAGGAACTGCGTGATCCTGATAATCTGTTGAAATACATCAAGGAGCAGATAACAGACAAAAATCTCTACTACATCATGCTTGATGAGGTACAGATGGTAGATGAGTTTACAGATGTATTGAATAGCTTGCTGCATATATCAAATGCAGATGTATATGTTACAGGCAGCAACTCGCATTTTCTATCGACGGATGTAGTGACAGAGTTCCGTGGTAGAGGTGATGAGATACATTTATTTCCATTGTCATTCTCTGAATACTGTGAAGGATATAAAGGGACAATAGACAATGCATGGAAAGATTATTATACATACGGAGGGCTTCCTCTTATTTTGACGCTTGATACAGATAAGAAAAAAGAAGATTATCTGAATAACTTGTATAAGAGTGTGTATCTCGTAGATGTGTTGGAACGCCATAAGATAAAAAACATGGGAGAGTTTGATGAATTGCTGCGAATTATCGCCTCTTCCATTGGTGCTCCATGCAATCCAACGAAGCTTGCCAATACATTCAAGAGTGTCAAGAATGTGGCCATTCATCATCAGACGATAAACAAGTATCTAGGTTTTTTAGAAGATGCGTTTCTTGTGGAAAAGTCCATCAGATATAATATCAAGGGGAAGAAGTATATCAACACCTTGGCAAAATATTACTTTTCGGATCTTGGAATCAGAAACGCTCTGTTAGGCTTTCGCCAGCAAGAAGAGACACATATCATGGAGAATATCATATACAATGAATTGCGTACGAGAGGATATCATGTAGATGTGGGTATGGTGGAAGTCAGAGAGCCAGACAAAAGTGGCAAGTTGATCAGGAAGCAGTTGGAGGTGGATTTTGTGGTGAATCAAGGAAGTCAGCGATATTACATCCAGTCAGCTTTCGCCATGCCAACATTAGAAAAAGAGGCGCAGGAATCGGCATCACTATTGAGAATTAAGGACTCTTTCAAGAAAATAATCATTGTGAAAGATGATATCAAGCCCAAGAGAAATGAAGATGGCATCCTTACAATCGGGCTGAAAGACTTCTTGTTAGACAAAAACAGTTTAAATTATTAATGCTCAAAATATAGAAAAGTGCCATTCTGCAGGAATGAACTAATGTATATAACTCAAAAAGCGATTACCAAGAATGGAAAGAAAAAGGCTCAGGGGAGATTGTCTTATCCACGGACAATCTCCCCTGAGCCGAAAAATCTCTTTATTTTGAGATGGTAATTGATGGCTAAGCTTAAATATGGCGATGTGCCTTGCTCCAATAGGGAATAGTGGGTGTCTTGATAATGAATAGTGGGTGTCTTTGTTATGAATGCTGGGATAAAGGATAGTAACCAGAAGGATGAGGGATAGATATTGGCAGGAGAAAAGGGGTGAGTTATCAGCTGGACGACTAAGTTCGTCTATATGGATGACTCGGGTCATCTATATGGCTCACTCCCGTCATCTATATGGATGACACGGGTCATCCGATAGAAAGAAGCCTTTTCTATTCCTTTTGTGATAGTTGCTTTCTCCCTTAGACTAAGTTGCTTTCTCCTTATATGAATAGTCCTATCTACTGATTATTATTGTTGTTTCAGAGAATTCTCCTTTCACACTTAAGCAACTGATTATAAGTATATTCTGATGATTGTGAAAGGAGAATGAAATTTTAATTGTTATTTTTGAGAAGCTATTTCTGAAGGTAACTTTATGTTGAAACCCTCATTTTCATTATCATCATCCCTACATTTTTCCCAAAAACCTTGGAAGTTACGAGGAAAAGTCGTATCTTTGCGGCAAATTAGAAATAACATTAAAGTAAAGCAATATGGATGTAGCTATAAATAATATAACAACAACTATAACTGTTCCGCAAGTTGACTTCAACTTATTAAAGGAACTGGCAAAGAAGTTTGGCTGGGTTATTCAAGCCGAAAAGAAAAGTGGAATTGAAGAAGCCCTAGAAGATGTTAAAGCTGGCAGAGTATATCATGCAAAAGATGCTCACGACTTAATCAAACAGTGCTTAGAATGAAATACTCTATTGACTTTACAAACAAATTTAAAAAGTCTCTGCGAAAAGGGGTGAAACGTGGTTTTGATCCAGTTCTCATTGAAAAAGCAGTAGAAAAACTAGCCAATGAGGGTAAATTGCCACCATCATATAAATCGCATAAACTTCACGGAAACCTAGAAGGGATATGGGAATGTCACATAACCCCTGATTGGTTGATGCTGTGGGAACAAAACGATAAAAAACTAACCTTGTTGTTTCTCAACAATGGAACCCATAGCGATTTGTTTTGACTATAATGTATTATTGTTGGCAAAATGCATATAAAAACATTGTATAACAATTACTCCAACTGCCGTTGTTCGACAAGCATACGGAGGCAGAGTGTATGGATATATTTGATTGTTGGATTTATATAGTGAAGAATATGAACATGTTTGAACAGATGCCATTCAGCGAGAAGTATCCAGTCTTCCGCAAGTTGGCAGAGATAGGCGACCTCCGCAAGCTTTCCCGCGAGGAACTTGAGCTTTATGACGAGGACATCAAGAATATGCGTGATATATATGCCACCAGAAAGTTTGATGAGAAGAGAGGTATGGAAAAAGGAATGGCGAAAGGTATGCACAATTTAAGCAAAAGCAACGGAAAGTGAATATGAGATAAATGAGCTGCAAGTGGTTGAGAATGAGCAATATTTCATAATTCTGCCAATTGGCTGCAAAGCAAAGCCGAGCAGGATATTGAGTTATTTCAGTTACCAAACCGTTAGCGGTCAGTTACCGAAACCAACACTGCTAACGAGGTGAAAAACAAATAGTTTGTCACCAGTGTTTGTTGCACTGTTATGCACAACTTTCAATGACGGAGAATGCTTACTGATTGATTATTTTTGCAAACTAAAAAAGTAAGCAGATGAAAGTTGAAAAATTCAAGGTGCTGCTCTACCTTAAAAAGAGCGGATTGGACAAGAACGGTAAGGCTCCCATCATGGGACGCATCACCCTCAACCGAACAATGGCGCAGTTCGGTTGCAAGTTGTCATGTACGCCAAAGTTATGGAATCCACGTGAGAGCAGACTTGACGGCAAGAGCAAGGAGGCTGTGGAAGTGAACGCCAAGATTGACAAGCTGTTGCTGGCAATAAACTCAGCCTACGAGTCACTTGTGGAGCGCAAGACGGATTTTGACGCAAAGGCGATAAAGGATCTGTTTCAATGCAGTGCAGACACTCAGATGACCTTGTTGAAGCAGCTTGACGCCATCATTGCGGACATTGAGTCAAGAATCGGCATCGACTACAAGAAAGGCACGCTGCCAAACTACCAGTACACTCGCCTGACATTGGGATTGTTCGTCAAGAAGCGTTATGGAACTGACGATGTGGCATTCGGTGAGCTTGACGAGCAGTTTATCCGTGAGTACATGGACTTTTGCTTGGACGAGAGAGGTCTTGCACTTGATACAGTCCGCCACTATCTCGCCATATTGAAGAAGACCTGCCGAATAGCTTTCAAGGCAGGACACTCCGAGCGTTATCATTTCATGCACTTCAAGCTACCTCAAAAGAAAGAGAATCCACCAAAGGCATTGACACGTGAGGACTTCCTGAAAATTCGTGACCTCGAAATACCAGAGCGAAGAAAATCGTTGGCTTTGACCCGTGACCTTTTTCTTTTCGCCTGCTATACAGGCACGGCTTATGCCGATACGGTTTCCATCACGGAAGAAAACCTCTTTCGTGATGAGGAGGGCAGCCTTTGGCTGAAATACCATAGAAAGAAGAACAAGATGCTTGCACGTGTGAAGTTACTGCCAGAGGCGCTTGCCATGTTGGAGAAATACAAAGACCCGACAAGACCTACTCTTTTACCGCCACAGGAATTTCGAGTGCTGAGAGGTAACATGAAAAGTCTCCGAGTACTATCTGGCATAAGTATGGATTTGGTCTATCATGTTGGACGGCACAGTTTCGCATCGCTCGTTACGCTCGAAGAAGGTGTTCCGATAGAGACTATCAGCAGAATGCTTGGTCACAACAACATTCAGACCACGCAAATCTATGCACGTGTCACCCCGAAAAAGCTATTTGAGGATATGGACAAGTTCATCGAAGTCAACAAGGACTTCAAGTTTGTCCTGTAATATTATCACAAAATAAGAAAGGAACATAACAATGAGAAGTACATACAAGCAGTTTTATTATATCAACCGTGGCAGAGTAAAGGCAGACGGAACCACATCTATATTTTGCCGTATCACGATTGACGGCAAAGTGTCAGCCATAGCAACAGGTCTTTACTGTGCTCCCGAAGAATGGGACACGAAAAAAGGTGAAGCCAAGAATGCAAGAGTGAACGGACAACTGCAAGCGTTCAGACTAAGAATTGACGAAGCCTACGAGCAGGCAACAAAGGAAAAGGGCATCGTTACCGCCGAGATTCTGAAGAATGTTATTGTTGATGCAAATACTATCCCGATGACATTGCTTGCCACTGGCGAGGAGGAGCGTGAACGCCTTAGGCTGCGCTCCATCCGTATTAACTCAACATCTTCTTATCGCCAATCGAAGACATCGCAGCTCAACTTGCGAGAGTTCATCGGGTTACGAGGAATGAATGACATTGCATTTGAAGATTTGACTGAGGAATTTGGCAAATCTTATAAGTTGTTCTTGATTGGCAAAGGGTATAGTGCATCCAATACGAACCATAATCTCTGTTGGCTGCAACGCTTGGTTTATATCGCTGTTGACAGAGGTCTGCTGAAATTCAATCCATTGGAAGATGTCGGATATGAAAAGAAAGGCTCACCAAAGCGTAGACATATATCCAGAAATGACTTGCTGCTCATTATGGAGACTCCTATGGAGGATAAGGCTTTGGAGTTGGCACGCAGAATGTTTGTTTTCTCCAGCCTTACAGGTTTGGCTTATGTCGATTTACGTAACCTGTATCCACACCATATCGGGATGACGGCAGACGGTAGAAAATACATCCGTGAGAAAAGAGCAAAGACCAACAACGAAGCGTTCATTCCCTTGCATCCGATAGCTGAACAAATAATGTCGCTATACAATACAGCGGATGATAGCAAACCTGTTTTCCCTCTTTCTTCACGTGATTCCATGTGGTTTGAATTTCATTCACTCGGTGTGGCTTTGGGTATCAATGAGAACCTTACCGCACACGTTGCAAGACATACATTCGGAGTAAACATGGTTACTTCGGGCATATCAATGGAAAGC
>NZ_QSQJ01000034.1:0-32271 GCF_003436715.1 Prevotella sp. TF12-30
ACGAAAAGGGTGCGCCATAGACTTATGACACACCCTCTTTATGGTCTTCCATTTATAAATAACGTAAAATCTACACTTCTATTTATTTATGCGTCATGATACCTAATTATTTATGTGTCATGATATCAAGCACCATATCATCGGTGGTCTTCATCGCATCGGCACCGATAGAGGTGAGGTTGTGGATACACTTATCCACATCATCATCCACGATACCCTCGGCAGAAGTTACGCACTTACCCTCCATGGAAAGAAGAGCAGAAAGCAAGGCTGTACTCACACCCGATGAGATCTTCAGGGCGCAGCTTGGCTTGGCTCCATCACAGATCATACCGGTAAGGTTTGCCACCATATTCTTGACAGAGTTGCAGATACGGGTAAAATCACCACCCATCAGATAGGTGATACCGCAACTGCTACCCGTGCTGGCTACCACGCAACCGCAGAGAGCAGAAAGCTTACCCAGGCTCTGCTTGATATAGATGGCCGTTAAGTGACTGAGCATCAGAGCACGAATCAGCTCTTCCTCGGTATTCTCGTTTTCCAAGGCATAAACCACCACCGGATTGGTGGCACAGATACCCTGGTTGCCACTGCCACTGTTACTCATCACCGGAATCATGGCTCCACCCATTCGGGCATCACAGGCAGAAGCGGTGCGGGAAAGAATATGAGAGAAGATGTTGTTGCCGAAGATACCACGGCTCAAAGGACGATCCATCGTCTTACCCAGACAGTGACCATAGTTGCCCTTGATAGATTCCTCGGCAGCCTTCATATTATATTCCTTGGTCTTGAGGATGAAGCGAATCTCATCGAGCGGAGCGGTGGTTGCGAATTCGTAAACCAAGCGGAGATTCAACTGGATATCGTCATCCTCCACATCAGCCGCAGCTCCACCACGCTTGTCGAAAACCACCTCACCATTGCGCTCTACATACACAAAGTTGGTATGAGAACCGGCAATGATAGCTGTAGCTCTGCCGTTGCCGGCATAGCAGATTACCTCGATATAGAGTTTATCTACATCGCCCTGCTTCAGCTTGATGTTGATGTCAGCATTCTGGATATACTGCTTGCCCAGCTCCAGGGTATCAGGAGTAAGATCCTTGAGAACCTCGAGTTCATACTCTGGCTTTCCGATGAGGGCGCCGAGCGAAACTGCGATAGGCAGACCGATCATACCGGTTCCTGGAATACCCACACCCATCGCATTCTTGAGCATATTAGGACTCAAGCGTACCTCGATGCGCTCCGGACGCTTACCCAGAGTGGTAGCAGCCTTAGCTGTACAAAGAGCCACAGCCATCGGTTCGGTACAGCCGATGGCAGGCACAACTTCCTTGTTGACGAGCGCAATGATGCGCTCCCGCTTATTTTTCTCTAACATAATAATAAGTATTAATCCTCCAACTGGAACAAAGGATCGTCAGGAGTCAACATGGTTGGCTTCTGGTCGAATTCCTTCAGAAGCTGCTCAGAAGCATACTTCTTGTTTACTACCAGGCGGAACATGTACTCGTTGAACCAATCGTTGGTCATGATGAAGCATCCACCAAAACCATTGTCAGCACCCCAGCTGTTCTCCACCTTCCACTTCACAGGCTTGCCGGCAGCATCGAGATCTACCGCAGTAAGAGTCATGGCATGGGTAGAACCGCTCTCGAAAGTAGCGATGCGGTCAGCCTTGTTCATTGGGAATGAAGTGTTGAAGAGGCTGGCATAATCGAAGTTGTCGAGTGCCAGATAGCCACGCTTTCTGTCGAGCTGCTTGCCCACATCGTAGCTGGAATACATCTTATGACCATCCTTCAGGGAAGCGATGGCGAGCTGCGCAATCTCCTCCACAGGCAGGTTCAGGTACTTCCAGTTATGACCATCGTAGGTGTGGCGGTCGTACTCTACCTCGTATGTCTTGTGATAAGGACGGCGTGGGTCGTTCATCACCATCAGGAAGGTACCGTTGAGGTCCTTGCCAACAGTCTCCTCATAGAAACTCTTAGGAGTATATTTCTTAGCCTCGCCTACCTGCTTGCCGTCCTTGTCGCGGAAAGCATAGGTAAACTCCTTCACCGGCTCACCCAGAGTAAGGCTGAGCATGTGATAAACCTGAGCGAGCATCTCGGTCTTACGAGCCTGGATAGCAGCAGGTTTCTTGCCCTGGGCTACCATCTTGCGGAGCTCGAGACCATACTCGCGGAGCTTGCTGCTGATGAGACGGCTCATCTTGGAAGTATTGTTGCTGGAATAAGTCTCTGGCTGAGCGCTCATTGGTACGAGACCGTACTTGCTAGCCAGGTCGGCAACACCGCAGAAAGTACCACCGTCATTGAGCGGATTCTTGAAGAAGAACTGCACCTGAGGATCCTCCAGGCTCTTCTTGCCGAGGTCGATGACACCCTGGAGCATCAGGTTAGCCTTCTCCAGCTGGTCGTAGAAGAAAAGATAGTCCTGAGAGAACTCTACTACTCTACCCTGCTTGTCGTTGACAGCAAAGTTGGAACGGAGTACATTGAAGCCGCTGAACATCCAGCAGCGGCCGGAACTCTTCTGGTTATGGATGCTCTGAGAAGGAGTCTCGATGCTGAAATGAGTATCTACCGGAGCCTCATTGGCATGATTCTTCACGAGATCATCGATGTTGTTGCCAGCGATAGCGTTAAACAAAGCCTTGTTGGTCACACCGCCAGTCTGGCTTTTCTCCATCTGCTGGAGCATAGTCTGATTGATGCCGCCATTCTTGGTCTGCGCCATCATCGAGAGGGAAGCCATCATCAAGGCTCCCACAAAGAATAGGTTCTTTTTCATTTATTTAATCTTTATGTTTAGTTACTTATTTACAGGAAAAGCGCAACCGGATAGAACGAAAGGTTCCTCTCCTTTTACTGATTCCTTCCTAATTTTTTGCAAAAATACAAAGAATTATCGAAAAAAGCGAAATTCTCCCCATAAAAATGTTATTTTATGAAAAAAAGCATTACCTTTGCACTTATAAAATTATTAAATTATGGACAAAAGTAAGTTTAGTCTGTTAAGCAACATCAAATATCCTAATGATTTGCGCAAACTGAGCATTAATCAGTTGCCAGAGGTATGCAAAGAATTGAGAGAAGACATCATTGACGAAGTGGCTGTAAATCCAGGTCATTTTGCTTCCTCTTTGGGTGTTGTGGAAATCACCGTAGCTTTACACTACGTGTACAATACCCCTGAAGACCGCATCGTCTGGGATGTAGGCCATCAGGCATACGGACATAAGATTCTGACAGGAAGACGTGAGGCATTCTGCACCAACAGAAAGCTCCATGGCATCCGTCCATTCCCAACACCGCTGGAAAGTGAATACGATACCTTCACCTGCGGACATGCCAGCAACTCTATCTCAGCAGCTCTGGGTATGGCGGTGGCAGCACGCGAAACAGGCAACAAAGACCGCCACGTAGTAGCCGTTATCGGCGATGGTGCGATGAGCGGTGGTTTAGCTTTCGAAGGACTCAACAATGTATCAAGTACTCCAAACGATATGCTCATCATCCTCAACGATAATGATATGAGCATCGACCGTGCCGTGGGTGGCATGGAGAAGTATCTCCTCCAGCTCGACACCAACGAGACCTACAACAAGATTCGCTTCAAGGCTTCGCAGTGGCTCCACTCCAAGGGTATTCTCAATGATAACCGCAAGAACGGCATCATCCGGCTGAACAATGCCTTCAAGTCGGCATTGAGCCATCAGCAGAATATCTTCGAAGGAATGAACATCCGATACTTCGGACCATTCGACGGTCATGATGTCAAGGAAGTGGTAAGAATCCTGAAGCAGCTCAGAAGCATGAAAGGTCCTAAGCTGCTCCACCTGCATACCACCAAGGGCAAGGGATACGAACCAGCCGAGAAGTGTGCTACCATCTGGCATGCACCAGGCAAGTTTGACCCGGAAACCGGCGAGAGAATCATTGCCGACAACAGCAACAAGCCTCCTAAGTTCCAGGATGTCTTCGGAAAGACCCTGCTGGAACTTGCCGAGCAGAACCCTAAGATCGTAGGTGTGACGCCAGCCATGCCTACCGGATGCTCTATGAACATCATGATGAAGGCGATGCCAAACCGCACCTTCGACGTAGGTATCGCCGAGGGCCATGCAGTCACCTTCTCAGGTGGAATGGCAAAGGATGGACTGATTCCTTTCTGCAACATCTACAGTTCATTTGCACAGCGTGCCTACGACAATATCATCCACGACATGGCACTCCTCAACCTGCCTGTAGTGCTCTGCCTCGACCGTGCCGGACTGGTAGGAGAAGATGGTCCTACCCATCATGGCGCCTTCGACCTGGCAGCCCTGCGCCCTATCCCGCATCTCACCATCGCTTCGCCGATGAATGAGCACGAACTGCGCAACCTGATGTATTCAGCCCAGCTGCCAGACCACGGAAGCTACGTGATCCGTTATCCTCGTGGCTGCGGTGTGCTCGTAGATTGGCGCAACAAGATGGAGGAAATCAAGACCGGTACCGGCAGAAAGCTGAAAGACGGAGAAGATGTAGCCGTGCTCACCATCGGTCCTATCGGAAACGATGCCATCCAGGCAATCGAAGAGGTAGAGAAGGAAACGGAGATGAGCGTTGCGCACTACGATATGCGATTCGTGAAGCCGCTGGATGAAAACATCCTCACCGAGGTGGGCAAGAAGTTCAAGCGCATCGTGACCATAGAAGATGGTGCAAGAATGGGCGGAATGGGATCTGCCGTTCTGGAATGGATGAGCGACCACGGCTATCAGCCACAGATAACCCGCCTGGGATTGCCAGACGAATTTGTGGAGCATGGCACCGTAGAACAGCTGCGCGAGATTGTACATCTCGACCACGAGAGCATCATGAATGCCATTATCGGAAAATAGAGCATCGAAATTTAAATATTCATCAATATGAAAATCATCATAGCTGGCGCCTATGCCATCGGTACCCACCTGGCGCGACTCCTGTCGCGCAGCCAGGAGGAGATTACACTCATCGATGAAAGCGAAGAGCGCCTGGCAAGCATCGGCTCCGACTGCGATCTGCTCACCATGATAGGAAAACCTACCAGTCTGCAGACCCTGAGGGATGCCGGTGTTCAGGATACGGATCTCTTCATCGCGGTTACCCCGGTGGAGAGTACCAACATCACCTCCAGCATCCTTGCCAAGAATCTCGGTGCCAAGCGCACCGTGGCACGTGTGGATAATCCGGAATACATGGAACCGCAGGCACAGGAATTCTTCAAGGAACTCGGTATCAGCAAGCTCATCTATCCAGAGATGCTCGCTGCCGTAGATATCAACAACGGACTCAAGATGAGTTGGGTGCGCCAGCGCTGGGATGTGCACGACGGCGCCCTCGTGATGCTCGGTATCAAGCTGCGTGAGGGATGCGAAATCCTCAACGAGCCTCTCAAGAACATCAGTGGTCCCAACGACCCTTACCACGTGGTAGCCATCAAGCGAGGCAGCGAAACCATCATCCCGGGTGGTAACGATGAGCTGAAGCTCTACGACCTCGCCTACTTCATGACCACCCGCAACTACATTCCCTACATCCGCAAGATTGTGGGAAAGGAGCATTATGTAGATGTGAAGAACGTAATGGTGATGGGTGGCGGACGCACTGCCGTAAGAGCCGTGAAGAAGATGCCGGAATACATGGAGTGCAAGATTATCGAGAAGGATGAGAATCGCTGCGAATATCTCAACGATATCCTCGACGACAATCATATCCTTATCATCCACGGCGATGGCCGCGACATCCCTCTCCTCACTGAGGAAGGAATCAGAAGCACCCAGGCTTTCGTGGCGCTGACGGGTAATGCGGAAACCAATATCCTCGCCTGCCTCACCGCCAAGAGAATGGGTGTGCGCAAGACCGTGGCTGCCGTAGAAAACGTGGATTACGTGAGCATGGCAGAAAGTCTGGATATCGGTACCATCATCAACAAGAAGATGATTGCTGCCAGCTACATCTATCAGATGATGCTCGATGCCGACGTGATGAACGTCAGATTCCTGATGAGCGCCAACGCCGATGTAGCTGAATTCATCGCCAAGGAAGATTCCAAGGTTACCCAAAAACCGGTGAAAGACCTGGGAATGCCTATCGGTGTTACCATCGGTGGTCTGGTGAGAAACGGCGAAGGAATGCTGGTTTCGGGTAACACCCAGATAGAACCGGGCGACTCGGTGATGGTGTTCTGCCACAACATCAATATGAAGAAAATTGAGAAATATTTCATTTAGTCTCTATATATAATAAGGTATATTCTATATATATAAGGTATAAAGACAGATATGATATATATAATAAGGTATAAAGACAAGAGGGAATGATAAACAGCAAGTTGATATACAAGATACTGGGACAGTTGCTTTTCATCGAGGCATTCCTGCTCTTCGTCAGTCTGCTGGTGGCATACTACTACCAGCAGGACGACATCTTCGCTTTCGTGGTAGCCACACTGACCACCATCGGCGGCGGACTCATCCTGAAATGGAAAGGACATGGAGCAGACAATTCGATGTCGCGCCGTGATGCCTACCTCGTGGTATCGCTCTCATGGATCATCTTCAGTCTCTTCGGCACCCTGCCCTTCATGGTCAGCGGTTACATCAATAACTTTACGGATGCCTACTTCGAGACGATGTCGGGATTCACCACCACGGGAGCCACCATTCTGGATGATGTGGAATGCTTCCCGCACGGATTGCTGTTTTGGCGATCGCTCACCCAGTGGATAGGCGGTTTGGGAATCGTGTTCTTCACCATCGCCCTGCTACCATCACTTGTAGGAGGACAGACCAAGGTGTTTGCCGCCGAGGCTACGGGTCCTATCAAGACCAAGCTGCATCCCCGACTCTCCACTTCGGCAAAATGGATCTGGAGTATCTATCTGATGCTCACCATCGCCTGCATCGTATCCTACTATGTGGCAGGAATGAATCTCTTCGACAGTTTCAACTATGCGATGACCACTACGGCTACGGGTGGTTTCTCCACCCATAACAGCAGTACCGAGTTCTTCCATTCGCCGGCGCTGGAATACATCTGTGCATTCTTCTGCTTCCTCTCGGGAGTGAACTTCACCCTACTCTATGCGGCAGTCATCAAGTTTAAGATCAAGGATCTGTTCAAGAACTCGGAGTTCAAGTTCTATATGTTCCTCGTCACCGCCTTTACGGCTTTCATCATGGTAGAGCTGATGGCGATGCGCAACTACGATATGGAGCATGCCTTCCGCAGCGCCGTCTTCCAGGTGGTTTCATTCATCACCACCACAGGCTTGTTTAATGATGATGCAGCCCTCTGGCCTCATGTCACCTGGGTGGTATTGGCAGCCTGCATGTTCTTCGGAGCCTGCTCGGGCAGTACGAGTGGAGGTTTGAAATGTATCCGCGCCGTGATGCTGGTAAGAATGGTGAAGAATGAATTCCGCCAGATTCTGCATCCTAATGCGGTACTGCCTCTGAAGATTGACGGTGTGAACGTGCCGATGCAGAAGCGGGTTACGCTACTCGCCTTCCTCACTACGTATCTCATCATCTGCCTGGTCATCTCCTTCACGATGATAGCCATGGGCATCGACAACACCAATGCCATCACCATCACCCTGAGCTGTGTGGGCAACGTAGGTCCTACGCTGGGTACGGAGATTGGTCCGACGATGTCGTGGAGCGAACTGCCGGATGTGGCAAAATGGTTCTGCTCGCTGATGATGCTCATCGGACGTCTGGAGATATTCAGCGTTCTGGTAATCTTCACACCAGCCTTCTGGAGAGAGAACTAGTTTCCGCAGGAGGCAGGTACTGGAAATCCTAGACAATAAAAATTTATCAACTAATTCAATAAAGTTATGAAACCATTAAAATTTGAACCACTGTTGAAGTCCACCATCTGGGGTGGAAACAAGATCATCGCCTTCAAGCATCTTGACATCAAGCAGGAGAAAGTTGGCGAGAGTTGGGAAATCTCTGGTGTTCCTGGCAACGAGAGCATCGTAGCCGACGGCGAGATGAAGGGCAAGAAGCTCAATGAGGTTGTTGCTGAATTGAAGGAGAATTTCCTCGGTGCAGATAACTATAAGCGTTTTGGAAACGAGTTTCCACTGCTCATCAAGTTTATCGATGCCAATACCGACCTTTCTATCCAGGTACATCCTAATGACGAGATTGCCAAGAAGCAGGGTAAGGAGCGCGGCAAGACCGAGATGTGGTATGCGCTGCCAAGCGAGCCGGATGCCAAGCTCTACAACGGCTTGAAGATGCAGATTACTCCAGAGCAGTACAAGGAGATGGTGGAGAATGATACCATCACCGATGCCCTGGCTCAGTATAACGTGAAGGAGGACGACTGCTTCTTTATCCCAGCCGGCAGAATCCACGCCATCGGAACAGGCTGTTTCGTTGCCGAGATTCAGCAGACCAGCGATGTTACCTATCGCATCTACGACTTCAAGCGCAAGGACAAGGATGGCAACTATCGCCAGCTCCACACCAAGGAAGCATCTGAGTGCATCGACTACACCGTATTGGCAGACTATCGCCAGAACTACACTCCTGCCAAGAACCAGGGTGTTAGCATGGTGCAGTGCCCTTACTTCACCACTGCCGTTTATGATCTCGATGAGCCAATGACGCTGGATTATTCTGAGTTGGACAGCTTCGTGATTCTGATTGGCTTGAAGGGTGAGGCTAAGATTACCGACAACGAGGGTAACGAGATTACCCTGCAGGGCGGCGAGAGCATCGTAGTGCCAGCCTCTACCCAGACATTGAAGGTAGAAGGAACCTTGAAGTTCCTCGAGACATACGTATAAAAATGATAAGAAATAAAAAGGCTCGCAAGTTTTATTGCCTTGCGAACCTTTTTATTAAACCAGAGTATCTCTGCCAAAACTCAACTTTGAAGAATAAAGGAGAAACGAACATGGACAAAGGACAATTTCTATTATATCAAACTCCCGATGGAGTATCAAAGATAGAGGTAAAGTTGCAAGACGATACCGTTTGGTTGTCACTCGACCAAATGGCAGAGCTTTTCCAACGCAACAAATCGACCATTTCCAGACACATTAAGAATGTACTGGAAGAGGGGGAATTGTTAGCGGATTCAACTATTGCAAATTTTGCAACAGTTCAAAATGAAGGAAAACGCCACGTAGAGAGACAGATCACTTATTACAACCTCGACATGATTATCAGCGTAGGCTATCGTGTCCATTCTTATCGCGGTGTACAATTCCGAATTTGGGCAACCAAGGTGCTAAAGGACTATATCGTGAAGGGGTTTGCCTTAAACGACGACTTATTGAAACGTGCAGGCGGCGGCAACTATTTCGATGAACTTCTAGCAAGAATTAGGGACATCCGTTCTAGTGAAAAGGTATTCTATCGCAAAGTTCTGGAAATCTATGCGCTCAGTATCGACTATGACCCTCGTGTGGAAATGACCCAAAAGTTCTTCAAGACGGTACAAAACAAAATGCACTATTCTGTACATGGGCATACCGCAGCGGAAATACATACTAGACGACTTTCTCCGTATCTCTCGAAAAGACATACTTACCCATGCAGGTAAGATATCTGCAAAGTTGGCAAAGGAAAAGGCTGATACCGAATACGACAAATTCAAAGAACGAACAAAGGATGACCTTTCTCCTGTAGAAATTCACTTCCTAGAAAACTTTGAAAGAGAGCGGAAACGATTGTCCGATGACAGAGATAAAGCAGAGTAAGCCACTTCCAAAAACACTCTTCACCTCTCGCAACCCCAGTGTTTATCGGGGTTTCAGCCGATTTGGTGAAGAGTTTAAAAAGAGTGTGTTTTTTACCAGCTCACGACGTATCGTTTTGTGCCATAGTGTGGCAATAAGCGCTACAAGCCGCTTTGCACCTCGTCAGTACTATCGCTGTTGCTTGTAAGTACTATTGTTGTTGCATCGGTTTTAAGTGAAAAGTCTTCGGAGTAACCATTACTTGTTGCCGGAAGAATTAATACTATAAGCCGGAGAAGCCTATATTTTCAGCCGCCCAACAGCTGTTGTGCGCTTGCATAACAGCTGATATGCGCTCGCCCAACACCTGTTGTGCAAGCGGAAATCAGCTGGTGGACGATGAGTTGTTGGATATAAGTTCTGTGTATGTATATGAACGAGCCGTATCTTGTATCCACCATCTAGGGTAGCAACAAGATCATCGCTTTCAAGCATCTTGACGTGAAGCAAGAGAAAGTAGATGAGAGCTGGGAAATCTCAGGTGTTTCTGGAGACATACGTATAAGACCAAAGATCCAACCGACATCAGATACATAACAAAAGCCGGTTGGACCTTTTTACTTTTTCCATTCAATATCCCAAAACAAACATTTTCAACTAAAAAGTTGAAAATAAAGAAAAATAATTTGTTTTTTTCAACTAATAAATGTATCTTTGCAGCACAAAACAAATATCAAACAATGAATAAAGAAGATGAAGTCTCGCTATTTCTAAAGCGTTTCAAGGACAAAGCTAAAATATTTGGCATAATCTTCCGTGACGATAGAGGAAAAAATACTCAAGCCCTATTGGACTTGGAAATTACAGCCCTCAAACGTCTCGAAATCATCAAGAACCTAGAAGTTGATGATTTCGTAGAAGGTCCCTTAGAAGACACGCTTAACAAAGTGGCAGATTTATGGGTGTTTGGAAAGAAAGTAAAATCGCAGGATGTCTATATCAAAATTTCGATGGGCATCGCTAACAATAGCGCCGTGTGCATCTCTTTCCATGTCGCAGAGTATAAACTGGTTTATCAATTCAAATAAAAGAAGAAATGATGAAAAGTCCATTTACAGGAGGAAATGTAGTACTGCATTCGGAGAAACGAACAGCAGTTTTCAGAAAAGAAAAGTTCGAATACACTTTTCTTAGCTATCAGTGCGTAGATACACACGAACTGTTTACAACAACAGAATTGGATACCGCCAATACAATGCAGATATATAATCAATATCGTACTAAGTATGGAATTCCATTCCCTGACGAGATACGCAGTATACGCAGAAAATATGGTCTGTCGGCCACCAAGATGTCAGTGATATTGGGGTTCGGTGAAAACCAATATCGACTGTACGAGAATGGTGATATGCCAAGTCTTACAAACGGAAGGATACTGAAGACCATACAAGTACCTGCTGTGTTTGCCACATTTGTTGAAGCTGCCAAAAACTTGCTGAATACAGAGGAATACGACAAGATTATGTTGTGTATCGAGGAATTAGAAAATGAATCAAACACCTCGAAACTTATCAAACAATTGATTTTTACTACCGATGGGAGAAATCAATGGAATGGCTATGCCCTGCCTTCAATGAGCAAATTAAAAAACACGATGCTGTACTTCATAGAGAAATTTAACGGAGTCTTCGTTACACAAATGAACAAACTTCTCTTTTATGCCGACTTTCTTGCCTACAGGAGCAGAGGATTAGGATTGACAGGCTTAGTATTTAAGGCAGTACCTTACGGACCAGTCCCAGAGCGATGGGACCGAGTGTATAGTCTCGTGGATGATATAGAGCAAATGCCTATCGAAAGCAAGAATGGAAACAGTGGAACAAAACTTGTGTCAGCATTGGAATTTGACGAAGCAAGTCTCAGTGAAGAAGAACTAAGTTGTCTCGCTAAGGTCTATGAAACATTCAAGAATGAAACGCCAAGCACAATCTCGGAAATCAGCCATCAGGAAGTAGCATGGCTCGACAATATAGGCAGTCATGGACGAATAGACTACGACTATGCCTTCTCGCTGAAGGCACTGTAAAAACGAGAACTCGAAAGCCGGTTTCATTGAGTTGGAACCGGTTTTCGAGTGACTCACATTTAGCCCAACCACAAATTATAAAAATTCATCTTATATAAGACAGCTATCTTCCTCATATCAATTTTCTAAAAATCTTTCTACATCCGCCTGAATTTTCTGGAATTCGGGAGAGAACTGGTAGAAGGTATTCTTCTTCATCATCATTTTCACCTTGCCCAGACTGTTCTCATAGCATGCCATCTCTGTCCGTGCCTGCTCGGAATGAACCGCCCTATCACGGATTTCATTCTCCCTTACATTGCGCAGGGTATCGCAGACCGTCTGCACCAAAGGGCAAACCACCAGGTCGAAAAGATGATGACCCTGTATATATAAATAGGTGTTATGCTCGTTTACCCCCAGATTATTCAGATACTGGATCATATCCGGCAGCTCATCCTTGAACGTCTTGAAGCGGCGCTCCAGCTGGAAAAGCTTCGCCCTCACCTTCTTGGCGAGATAATTGATGGCCTGCTGAGGGTCCTGGATTCTGACCGATGGCAATACGATGACCTTGTCGAACTCTGCCATATCAAAATGCATCGACATCTTGCGATGACGGATATAGAAGAGAAGATGCCACACGAAGAGCGGCCATATCGTACGGGAATACGCCTCCATGAATCTTTCGAAATCGAAGATATGGGTATCGTTCAACGTCACCATCACACAGGTTTCGTGCAAACCCTTGGAATAACACTGGAAATTCTCAATGGCATAAGCGTAGGTATGGAAGATATAAGGATTCTCCAGCATCAGCTGCGAAGCCTCGGTAGTACCCTGCCGCAGAAAATCGTAGTCGGCATCCACACAGGCTATCATATCCTTGCCCACCCCCTTGAGCATATTGCCGATAGCCGCCTTCTTGCCACGGTCGAGATGGTTGTTGCGGGTAGGAAGCAGGATTTCGAAATAGCGCGTCTCATCCTCAAACTTTCCCAGCACCGACCGCCAGAAGAAGACATCATCGTAGCTCTCGACGTAAGCCACTATCTTGCGCCGAGCCTTCTTCGAGGTCATCTTGTTGGCGGCCTCGAAGTAGAGGGAATTGATATTATCGGTTAAACGTTTAGCCATAATACTTCTTTTTCACTTATATCGTGATGTCGCTCACATCCGTCACCCTATCGGTCCATCCGTCCATCACCACGGCAGGACTGTGGGTAGTCATGATGATCTGGATGTTCGGATTGAGTTTCAGCACCAGACCGATAAGCTGCTTCTGCCATTCGAAGTGAAGGCTGATTTCAGGCTCATCCATAAAGAGGACATAAGATTGGTTGTCCTCCACCAGCACCGTAAGGAGGATGGCGAGAATCTGCTTCTCACCAGCCGAGAGCTGATAAGGCGAGAGCTGCTCACCTATCTGGTTGAAGCGGATTTCGTTGGCAGTACGGATGATGGTCTTGCCGGTATCCTTGAAAAGACCATCTACGATATCCTGGAACATCTTCTTCGGTTCGCTCAGCTGCTGAGCCTTGAAGGCGGCATCCGGTTCGCCGCTCTGAAGCACGGCGATGATGCGGTTGCCGATGTTCACCTGATAATCCAGATACTTGCGCTGCAGCTGGAAGAGCTGCCAGTCGAGTTCGGTAACCAGGGTAAGGTCTATCTTGTTGATCATCTCGGCATTCATCAATGGTCTATCTACCGATCGGATTACATCATATCTAATCCACTTTGCCTCCTCCGGCTCCACCTTCAGGTGCACGCCCTTGATCATGTGACTAGGGAATTCGCCGCCAGCCGCCAGGCCCTTTACCACCTTATTTAATATAGTACTCTTGCCCACGCCGTTTACACCACTCAGGATATTGACACGGCGGTCGAGGTTCCAAAGAATATGTTTGGTACCGCTCCAGAGAGATTCTATCTCTATCTGTTTGATATAATCAGCATATTTCTGCATAAGATATTCTCCTATCTTTAATAGTCAAGAACTGAAAAAGACGATAGTCTTAACTTCTTTAACTTCTTAACTTCTTTAACTTCTAAAAAATATACCGCAAATATAGCAAAATTCCTCGAATTTTTGTACCTTTGCACTCGATTTTATTCAAAATAAAGAAGATTTAAATAGAAATAAGGAAAAATGGATAACAAACGACCTCTTATCGCCCACCTGTGCCTCTTCTGTTCCGGCGCATTCTGGGGACTGATGGCTCCCGTAGGCAAGGATGCCATGCTTCACGGCATCGACGGCATCGACCTGGTGAGCTTCCGCGTATTGGGTGGCGCCATTCTCTTCTGGCTCACCTCGCTCTTCACCAAGAAAGAGCATGTTCCAGTAAAAGACATCTTCAAGTTTGTTGCTGCAGGCCTCTTCGCCCTCGTGTTCAACCAGTGTTCTTACACCATCGGTCTGAACATGACCTCGCCTAGCAATTCCAGCATTATGACCACCTCGATGCCTATCTTCGCCATGGTTCTCTCCTTCCTGATATTGAAGGAGCCTATCACCTGGAAGAAGGCGCTCGGTGTACTGATGGGATGCGCTGGTGCCGTCATCATCATCATGACAAGTGCTACGGCGGGCAATGCCAAGGTGGGAAACATCTGGGGCGACCTGCTCTGTATGTCGGCTCAGCTTTCCTTCGCCCTCTACCTGTCGCTCTTCAAGAACCTGCTGTCTAAGTATTCGCTCTTCACCATCAACAAGTGGATGTTCCTCTGGGCAACGGTCCTGATATGGCCTTTCACCATCAGCCACGTAATGAGCATCGACTTTGCCCATGTTCCGATGAGCACCTGGTGGGAAACGGGCTACGTAGTTCTATTTGGCACGTATCTGGGCTACATCTGCATGATGATTGGTCAGAAGACTCTGCGCCCTACCGTGGTGAGTGTATATAACTATGTACAGCCGCTGGTATCAGTCACCGTGAGTGTCATCGTGGGTCTCGCCGTATTCAAGGGTATGCAGGCGATTGCCGCCATCCTTGTATTCTCTGGCGTATGGCTCGTGGTAAAGAGCAAGTCGAAGCATGATATCGACCAGCACGACCACAGTCTGGCTTACGAGAAAAGACATGCTTAGATAGCTTTAATGTCGATTTATAAAACTGAAACTGTCCCCATCTGAGATAACAGATGAGGACAGTTTTTGTTATATAAGAAAACGAAATATCAGCAACCGAAGTAAACCATCAGTCCGCCCAAAACGATATACAGCAGGGCGTATGGGATGGCCGAGCGGAGAATCTCTCCATCCTTTCCCTCCATATCGCAGGCTGCAGTAGCGATGGCGATGCTCTGCGGACTGATCATCTTGCCACCCGTGGCTCCTGTGGTATTGGCAGCAACCAGCCAGTTCTCCTGACCACCCTCCATACCAAAGAATGTACTCTGTCCCGTCATGCCCAACTGGTTGGCTACATGAGCCTGGAGCTTGGCAAAGAGGATATTCGAAGAGGTATCAGAACCCGTAACGAAGGTTCCGATGGCACCAATCATCGGCGCTACCAAAGGATAGAAATCGCCCGTCACAGCCACCAGTCCAGAAGCGATGGAAGTAATCATTCCCGAATAGTTCATCACACTCGCCAGGGCTATCAGCGAACAGATGGTCACCACCGTCTTGCGCAGATTCACCGTGGTACGGGCAAGAATCACCATCAATCTCTTGAGGCTTAACCCCTGAACCAATCCACCAATCGTAGCACCCAGGAAGAGCATCAATCCTGCATTGGAAATCCAGCCAAACTTAAAGGTGCTGTCGAGCACCGGCAGATGAACCGCACTCACCAGATGACTCTTGAGGAAAGCATTGACCGGAGGACAGAGCGCGCCGGAAACCAGGATGAATATCAATATAAAGAGGTAAACGCTCCATGCCTTCAGGCTCTCGGCAAGCGTAAAGGTTTCCCTATCCTGCACCTTGCTCTTTCTGGCAAATACCTTGGCGTATGCGATGATGGCAATAATGGCTGCCAGCGAGCCGATGATGGCAGGAGTCTCCGAACCGAGATAATAGCCGCAGACAAACTGCACAACCACGGAAATCACTCCCACCCAAAGGGCGATGATGAGATTCTTGATAAGATTGTGCTTATCGGTAAGCGTCAGGATGATGAAAGGCAGGATGATAAAGAGAGGTGCCAGCTGGATGATGGCGAAAGCCGAAGTCTCGCAAATCTGTGCCGCCGAAGCCGATCCGCTTTCCGCCACCTCGTTACAGAGCGTAGTAACCGGTACACCCACGGCACCAAATCCCGTAGCCACAGTATTACCAATCAAGGATACCAGAGCCGAGAACATCGGCTTGAAGCCGAGTCCGATGAGGATGGCAGCAGGTATCGCCACCGCCGTTCCGAAGCCCGCCATACCTTCGAGCAGTCCGCCGAATCCCCATACAAGGAGCAGCACAAGCAGTCCCTTATCATCGGTAATCGATGTAAACTGCCTCTTGATTACCTCAATCTGCCTGCTTTCCACGAGTATATTATAGCTGTAGATAGCCATCAGGATGATGATGAGAATCGGGAATACCGCCTTCAGGATGCCTTCCACCACCGCCCATCCCGTCAGGGCGATCACGCTGTCCTCCGCATGTTCCGGAGCTATCATGCCCAGCGGCGAAGCTGCGAAGAGAGCAAGCAACACGGTAATTACGAGCGTCAGCAAGGCGCTTTTATGACCTGCCATCTTGAAGCCGAGCATCAGGATGAACAGCAACACGATGGGAATAATAGAAACTATTGATGCCATAAGCCATTCAGTTTTTTATTGTTTTCGATTGAAAAATTTTATGTCTTCGATTGCTAAATTTTATGTTTATGACTGCAAAAATAATATATTTCTTTGAAAAAAGAAAGCATTTTTTGAAAAAAATCTTTTTTTAGATGTCCGATTTTTCAATTTCATACGTCTATAGAGTGTAAAGGTTATGAGAACAGAAGAATTCAAACATATCATCCTACCGATGCGCAGCGACTTGAAAGCGTATGCGCTAAGGTTGACTGAGAGTGACGACAATGCCGAAGACCTCGTGCAGGAAGTCATGCTCAGGCTGTGGGACATACGCCAGAATATCCAGGCAGAAGATAACCTCAAGGCGCTCGCCATCACCATCATGCGCAACAAGTTTTATGACCAGTGCCGACATGAGGAGCGGAACTTCACCACCGATAAGGTGATGGAAGTACCCATAGAAGACCGGCGGGCAGAGCAACGGGACGAGGTAAACCTCATCAAGCAGATAGTGGCACAGCTTCCGCCCTTGCAGCAGCAGATATTCCGCATGAAGGAGATAGAAGGCTATACTGCCGATGAAATCATGCAGATAACGGGATGTACTGCCGATAATCTCCGAAAGAATCTCTCCAGAGCCCGACTCAAAATCAGAGAGACCTATATGAATATCGTGAAACAGAACAAAATAAAGAAGGAGGAAAGAATATGAACGATAAAATAAAAAGAATCGATGAATTCAAGGATATCGATGAATTCAAGACAATACAGAACTTGCTCGACAAGTATATGGATGGTGCCACATCCAATGAGGAAGAGGCAACGCTCAGAAAATATTTCGAAGAGCATGGCAATGATATTCCAGAAGAATGGGAATCCTACCGCGCCCTCTTCAGCTATATCGGATTCGAACAGATGAATCTTTCTCAAATTCTAAAAGAAGAAGAAGAGAATGAGGAGGATTTCGAAAAGAAAGATATCGAGAAGGAAGAAATCCCAAAGAAGGAAGCTTCTCGCAGCAGATGGCTCAAATATTTCGGCACTTCTGTGGCAGCCGCCGCTATCATCGCATTCCTGATTGTGGGCATCCAGAAGATAGCCCAGCCTCAGCCTGAATGTTATGCGGTTATCGATGGAAAGGTTTATACCGACCAGGAATTCGTGCACCATGAAGCCCTGGATGCCCTGGAAGATGTTTCGGCAGATGCCGAAGATCCATTCAGTGCCCTGGATATGATGAAACAATAAATTCATCTTTTAGATGAAACAATCAAACTATAAAGTATAATATATATAAGGTATAGAATATGAAACGATGCAACTTGATAAAACGCTTCTTCATCGGACTGCTTCTTATCGTGGTAGCCTCGATTTCGGCTAATGCCCAGGAGGGGCTGTACGTAAAAAGTATATTCCAACGCTTCGGACACGCCAAGGGATGCAAGATGGTTACGATGCAGAATACGCAACTCAAAGGTTACAAACTCAAGATATACAAGAGCCTGGTATATAAGTACCATGCCACGGAAATAGCCCACTATCTGAAGTCCGACCGCAAGGCTGCAAAGAAAATCAGAGAGGTGGTGGAGAATGGCAAGATGGTGAGCGGCTATTACATGATGGCACCCTTGAGCAATGGCGACAACCGCTTTATCCTCTTCAGTAATCCGAATGAAAGCAAGGGAACCGTGATTTATATCGAAGGCGACCTGTCGCCCGAAGATATCATGAAACTCTGCTATTCCAGAAGATAGAAACAACATTTTCCTTCTGGAATCCTCTCAATAAGAATAAGAAACAACATAAAATAAAGTATTATGAATATCAAAAACGTAATGATGATGGCTGCCATGATGCCAGCCTTCGCCCTTGCTGAAACCAACAGCAACAGTGCACCAGCCTCGGTAGAGGCTAACGACACCACAATCAGAGTGAACGACCAGAACATCGTCATCAGGCAGGATGGCGAACAGACTTCTGTGAAGATATATAAGATGAACGGCAACGAGATGAACGAGATGACCAAGATTTCAGAGACCCAATTCGTAGATGGTCAGGAAGTAGAAAAGGTATTTGTCACCTCACCATTCATCCCTCAGACTTTGAGCAAGCGCAAGCGCAGTCTGGAGAGTCATTATCCAACCTTCTTCTTCGGCTGCAGCCAGTTGCCAGGCAGCAGGGGAAGCATGGGAGGCAACAACGAGATGCACAGTCGCGACTCCAAGTCGTGGGAATGGGGCATCACCCTCACCAGTCTCTGCTTCCGCCTTTCCAACGAAATGGCGCTCACCTCCTCTCTCTCCATCGGACAGGTACACCACCATTTCAAGGACAATTATGTATTAAGCACCGAAAACGGGGTATCGGCAATGACTCCGATAGAAGGCGAGACGCTGAAGAAAAGCTATATCAGCTACAATGTGCTCCGCCTGCCTATCATGCTGGAGTGGCAGAAGCGCATAGGATGCCATGATGCATTCCTGGCGTTAGGTCCATCTGTAGAATATCGCTGGCACGAGCATTCCCGCTACTTCATCGGAAAGCACAAGCATACAGAAACGGGCGATATCAACCTCAACCCTATCGGCCTGAACCTGGAAGCCCGTGCCGGCTACTCAGGAGTGATGCTCTTCGCCCGTGCCGGAATAACTCCGCTGCTCAACAAGACCAAGGCTCCCGAGTGCTATCCGATGACCATCGGCTTAGGATTTAGACTGTAATTTCTCTCAAAAAATCGAAAAAAATGCCCGAATACCACAAACGTGGTAGCAGGAATACTACTCATATGCTATTTCAGAATCCAGAAAATCGCCGTACCTTTGCAGCGTCAATCAGAACAAACAGCATGATGACTTTCAGAAGGACATCAGAATGTCTTTCAGAGAGAGAACATCAATCTGATTTCTGGGCGACATATTTATATAAATGAATAAGATTGAATATTAACGTAAAATTAAAGAAAGGACATAGATTATGAGTACAGAAAAGAAACTTCGCTTTGAGACACTTCAGTTGCATGTAGGTCAGGAAAATCCAGATCCAGCTACCGACGCTCGTGCGGTGCCAATCTACCAGACCACAAGTTATGTGTTCCGCAACTCTCAGCACGCAGCCGATAGATTCGGACTCCGTGACGCAGGTAACATCTATGGTCGCTTGACCAACTCTACTCAAGGTGTATTCGAAGACCGTGTGGCTGCTCTCGAGGGTGGTGTAGCAGGTTTGGCTGTCGCTTCCGGTGCTGCCGCCGTAACCTACGCTCTGCAGAACATCCTTCAGAATGGTGACCACATCGTAGCTGCCGACAACATCTACGGTGGTACTTATAACCTCATCACTCATACATTATCCACACAGGGTGTAAGCTACACCATCGTGGATCCTCGCAACTTCGAGCAAGTAGAGGCTGCCATCCAGGACAATACCAAGGCTCTCTATGCAGAGACCTTCGGAAATCCTAACTCAGATGTAACCGATATCGATAAGTTGGCAGAGATTGCTCATCGCCACAACATCCCATTGATTATCGATAATACCTTCGGCACCCCATACCTCATCCGTCCTATCGAGCACGGAGCAGATATCGTGGTTCACTCTGCTACCAAGTTCATCGGCGGTCATGGTTCATCTCTCGGTGGTGTCATCGTAGATGGCGGTAAGTTCGACTGGAAGGCAAATGCCAACAAGTTCCCTACTCTCGCTAAGCCAGACCCATCTTATCATGGTGCCGTATTCGCAGATGTAGCCGGAGCAGCAGCCTTCGTAACCAGAATCCGTGCGGTCATCCTTCGTGATACCGGTGCAACCATCTCTCCATTCAATGCCTGGATTCTTCTTCAGGGCTTGGAGACATTGAGCCTCCGTGTAGAGCGTCATGTTCAGAATGCATTGAAGGTGGTAGAATATCTGGAGAACAATCCTAAGGTGGCTAAGGTTAATCACCCAGCCGTTCCTTCTCATCCAGACCACGAGCTTTACAAGAAACTCTTCCCTAACGGCGGTGGTTCTATCTTCACCTTCGATATCAAGGGCGGCGAGAAAGAGGCATGGGAGTTCATCGACCACCTGCGCATCTTCTCTTTGCTGGCTAACGTAGCCGACGTGAAGTCACTGGTTATCCACCCAGCAACAACCACCCACTCTCAGTTGAGCCCAGAGGAGTTGGAGGAGCAGCACATCTATCCTTCTACCGTTCGATTGAGCATCGGTATCGAGAACATCGACGACCTGATTGAGGCACTCGATGAGGCATTTACCTACGTAAAGTAAAAATATGAATGATTTAAATTAGAGTACAGTTATGGCAAAGATATATAAGCAGATTACTGATTTAATCGGTAAGACCCCATTGGTAGAATTGGGTAAGTATTCAGCATCCAAGGGTTTGGAGACCCCTGTGATTGCTAAGGTAGAATTCTTCAATCCTGGCGGAAGCGTAAAGGATCGTATCGCACTTGCGATGATCGAAGACGCTGAGCAGAAGGGCATCCTGAAACCAGGTGCCACCATCATCGAACCAACCAGCGGTAACACGGGTGTAGGCCTGGCTCTGGTATCAGCCGTAAAGGGCTATCACCTCATCCTCACCATGCCTGAAACCATGAGCGTGGAGCGCAGAAACCTGGTGAAGGCTTACGGCGCAGAAGTGAGATTGACCAGCGGTAAGGACGGAATGCCTGGCGCCATCAAGGCTGCCGAGGAACTCCGCGATTCCATTCCGGGTTCCGTGATTCTGGGACAGTTTACCAACCCAGCCAATCCTGCAAAGCACTATGCCACAACTGGACCAGAAATCTGGGCTGATACCGATGGCGAGATTGATATCTTCGTAGCCGGTGTTGGAACCGGTGGAACCATTTCGGGTATCGCCAAGTACTTGAAGGAGCAGAATCCTAACGTGAAGGTGATTGCCGTAGAGCCTGCCACATCGCCTGTATTGAACGGCGGACAGAGCGGTCCTCACAAGATTCAGGGCATCGGTGCCGGCTTCGTTCCAGAGACCTACTCTTCAGAATTCATCGATGAGGTATTGGATATTCAGAACGATGATGCCATCAAGGCGGGTCGTGATTTGGCCCAGACCGAGGGCCTCTTGGTAGGAATCTCATCAGGTGCCTCCGCCTTTGCAGCCACCGAGATTGCGAAGCGTCCAGAGAACAAGGGCAAGAAGATTGTTGCCCTCTTGCCAGATACTGGTGAGCGTTATTTAAGCACTGTACTCTATGCTTTCGAGGAGTATCCACTCTAATTCACAAAAGCACCGCCATAACTACCTTTTTATATAGTTATGCGGTGCTATATGTTAATATCCCCATTTCGTATCCAGTTTCACCTCTTCGGTATGGATGACATTCTCAGTAAGCAAGGCACGATTGCCGGAGAGGATTTTGATTTCCTGATAATTTGCAGGATAATACACCTTGCCGTTCCTGATCAGGATCCCCACCCTGTTGGGAGCAATCTCAAAGATGGCAAAACCACCTATAAAATCATGGATTTTCCTATATACCGGTTGCAGGATGATGTCATCCCCCACACGGAGTCCCCATCTTCCAGATTTCTCAAAGGGTTTCACATCCTGCAGATATTCATAGCGCTGCCTGCTGCTAAGCTCCGTTTTCTTTTTGTCATACTGCGCCACAAATACCATGTCATTGTTGGGTACGATCACACCCTTTGTCTTTTTGGCAGAAGGCGGAATGGTTCCCTTTCCGGCTCTCAGTCCGGCATACATCGATGCCCAGTTCCGCTCCCTGTCAGGCAGACCAAACTTACGGTAGTTACCCACATTGTCTATGATCATGCATACCTTATCCTTCTGCTTGTGGTTGATGCGCAACCCGCGCCCCACCATCTGCAGATACTTGGCTAGCGAGAGTGTAGGACGAGCCATCTGGATATACTCCACATCCGGACAGTCGAACCCCTCATCAAAGAGGTTCACGTTCACCATGCAGTCCAGGTCACCCATTCTGAATGCCTCCACCATTCGCTGACGGGTCTTGGCAGGAGTCTTGCTGTCCAGAGCCACCGCCCTGATACCCATTGCCTTGTAATATGAGGCAATCATCTGGGCATGGTCGATGTCAATGGCATATACGATACCCTTCTTTCCGTCGGCATGCTTCACTACGCTCTCATACAGTCGCTTGATGGATTGAGGCACATTCAGTTTCTCATCCATCTCCTTGATGGAATAGTCACCATCACTGCCACGTCCTTTCAAAGAGTTGATGGTCAGCTGGTCTTGCGAGAACTGTCCGATGACCACATAGTCATAGGGTGCCAGATACCCACGTTTGATGAAATCCTTGGTAGATGGAGAACTTATCAGACGCTCAAACAGCATACCGAACGACTCCCTCTTCATACGGCAAGGCGTTGCTGTCATTCCCAGTTTCAAAGCATCCCTGTTTCGGTCAAACAGATCTTTGTAAGAGCGTGCCAGGGCATGATGAGCTTCGTCCACCACGATCATCCCCGGTATGCAATCCGCCTTTTTCAAATCCCCGATATGCCTGCCGAGCCATTGGATAGAGAGCACACGGATTCTTACTTTGGCTTTCAGTACCGTTTCTTTCTCCCCATAGTCCAGGCAGAATCTGTCCAGTGTCTGCTGCATCTGTTCTACCAGTTCACGGCGGTGTGCAACAATCCACACCTCACCCTTCTCGTAATTATCCAGAAACCATTTCACCACCGAAGCCATCACGTAGGTTTTTCCCGTACCCGTAGGCATCTGCACGACGACCGAGTTACCTTCTTCATACCCCTTTTTCTTTCGGTAACGGGTTATCTCCTTCGTGGTCAGCACGTTGATGATTTCCTCCAGCATTTTCTGCTGATAATCATAAAGCTTGATTTTCTTCATTCAAAAGAAATGTAAGTATCCGTTCAATTCCGTATTGCATATCTCAAAAAAATATTGTAACTTTGCACGGCGGCATCATTTTCCTAATTTTGAGACAAGAATACGCAGTAAGAGCATTCCATTCTCCATTCAGGCAAAGAATGAAGAAGAAGATGAAGTGACAGCGAAAGCAAAGGCTGCGTTCAAGCAACTTAGAGCGTAGCGGTTCCGAGCACCGGAGGGCGGTCACATCCTAAAGTTTAATCTTTATTAAATTATAAGCCATCTTGCACCATTTTACGCCATTATGATGTATATTTGCAGTCAGAATGTATAACTTTATAATTATCGGCTTATGGCACAGACAGCAATGACAGTCCGTATGGACAATCAGCAGAAAGCACAGTTTGATAAACTCTGCGAGCAATTCGGTATGAGTGCGAATACCGCTATCAACATCTTTGTAAAGGCAGTAATTCGCAGTAAGAGCATTCCATTCTCCATTCAGGCAAAAAATGAAGAAGAAGATAAAGTGACTGCGAAAGCAAAGGCTGCGTTCAAGCAACTTAGAGCTAAAGCAGAAAGAGGTGAAACCCCAGAGCTCACGCTTGATGAAATCAATGAAGAAATCAGAGAAGTCAGACGATTAAGAAAAGAACGCAATGGTATATGCAGTCATTGATACAAACATATTTGTATCAGCCCTTATCACTCACAACTCAAATGCTTCAACAGCTAGAGTTCTAGAAAATTTGCTCCTTCATCGTATTATACCTTTATATAATGATGACATTATAAAAGAATACGATGAAGTGCTTCATCGTGCAAAATTCAAGTTATCAGAAGAACAAATCAGCACTGTTATAGAACATGTCAAGGAAAACGGCATTGATTCATCCCGTTTTCCCTATGATGGCGAAATGCCAGATGAGGATGACCGAGTCTTCTACGAAGTGTGCCTGAGCAAGGAAGACTCCTTCTTGGTAACTGGTAATCTCAAACACTTTCCAAAAGAACCGCAGGTGATTACAGCTGCAGAAATGATGGAAATCCTAGACAACGAACTATAAGCTGTCATTACAGTAGGTGTCGCCAGCTCTCGTAGTAGGCGACACCTGTAACCACGCTAACGAGGTGGTATCATTATAGTACCACAAACGGTACTGTTTGAGCACTATTAATACCTTACGTTGTAATGGTGATATACTGATGATTACATGACTTTCACATTGCCAACATTTTATCAACTAAATTATAAATTTCATTATATTGTTCAAATTATAAGAAAATCAGATTAAATCTATCGCTCTATCTTTAAACTCTATGGCATTAATCATAGCCTTGTTAGGCATATTTTGAATAATATCCTCTATGATATTCCCATTGTCACCATCTTTATTCTCCGCAGTATGAGGCTGTGAAGAACAGAAAAAGATGACTTGTCTATCCATAAATTTAGAACTACACTCAAATAGTTTTTTTAAACTTGACTCGTCCATAGATTGCTGACAAGGTTCATCAAAGATTACAAATCCAGGATGTTTATAACCTACTTTGAGAAGGGCTAGATAATAAGCCCATATAGAACGTATGAAATCAGAAGCAGACGAAACGGAACGTATTTGTTCTGAACAATCATTCTGCATCTGTACCAATGGAAAATAAAGATAAGATGATGACCTGTTTAACTCTAAATATATTTGGTTTCTATAATTACTCTTATATTCATAGGACATTAGATATTCCTTAAATATAATTTCAAATTTTGCCAGAGAATTTTCTATCCCCATTCGCTCATTATCATTCAAAGACTTATAAGCCTTATCGTGTTCTTCAAATTCTTCTTTAATATTTTCCAATCTTCTATGTGAAGCCTCTATTTTGCTTTGCAATACCCTAGTCTGCTCTAACTCTAATTTTAGTTTAGCCACTTCCATTATTTCTATTTCAGAAATACCCGAAGAAGAGAAATAAGACTCATTATGTAATTGTTCTACAAGTGTCTTATCTTGTGATAACAATTTTTCAATATATAAGAGATGCAGTTGTTTTTGCTGCAAATTATTCTCCGTAGTTTCTTTTAGGACCTTCAAGAACTTCTTTTTATTGGTTATCATTTTATCCAATTCAATAAGCTGAGCCTTTTCTAGTTCTTTTCCACGGATCTCTTCGCCTATAGGTAAAGTCTGCTTACATGTTGGACAAACAGTCACTTGTAATGTCGTAAAGACATTGTCAACCTTGTTTAACCCTGCAATTCTTTTATGCTCATTTTCCAAGGCTGACAATTTTTGATTTATAACATCCAGTTTACGCTTATCTATAGCCATCTTATGACAAAAGTCATCATAGATTTGCTTATGTTTTTGATATGTCTCAATCAATTTTCTATCCTCAGGAGTACGCTTTTGTAAAATTTCTCCTTTGTTTAGTTCAAAAGTCTTTATTTTTTCTTCCAATTCATACAAACGATGATCGATATCAAGTCCATTCTTTCCTATATACTCTATCTTTAGGGTATCTATATTATTCTTCTGCTTTTCAACATTATCTTCCAAGTCTAACACTTCAAAATTATTACAAGCCAAGATATCCTTTAGTTTTTTCACTTCAAGAGACCACTTGTTCTTATCGTTGTCTCTTTTCTCTTTCAGTTTCTGCTTAGTCTCATACTCTGCATCAATAGCTAATGACATTGCGTATTCTATAATGCGCTGCTTGGGTCTTAATATATTATATCCTTTTATGGTAGCAAAATAATCTGCCCATCCTCTTGTTTGCTCCACATAACATAAGGCAAATAAGGTTTGTAGGTACAAAACCGATTCCTTATCACTATTTCTTACAGGAACCGTAGGCAGTTCTATTCCCGCAAAGTTGGCAATGAACCCGTAAAAAGCGAAATCTATAGATTGATTATTATCATCCCTTGAATGCAAAAAATATTCATTTGGATGTTCCCAGTTTTCGTTATTCCAATTAGATATAAATATCTTGTTCACGTTTATCGCATCATTTTTTATGTCTCTATGCAAAAGAACTCGCTGGTCAGAGCCATTTGTGATTTCAGCCTCAACATACGAAGAATCCACATTCCATGTCTTTTCCTTGCCTGTGGAAGGATCACGCCATATAAAACTATCTTTTAGGCATCTATCAAGAGAACCTATATCACGTTTGGGTGACATCAATTCCTCCATACCCAAAATGTAATAGAAACACGAAGCAAGGGAGGTTTTTCCTTTCGTATTGTCACCTATAATGACATTCAAGCCTTTATCTAATTTCACTATTCTACCAAAGTCTCTTATATCTCCAGGAGAGTCTCCACAATAAGCTTTGATATGCACTTCTAACTTACAAAAATTCAGCATAACTTAGACTCAAATTAATATTGTTTAATACCATTTCTCCCAAATAGCCTATTGGAGAAATTGATTTCTTCAATTCTATCACTAAATCCTCATTTTTCAAATGATACATCAACTGTTGTCCTTCTGAGGTTATCTGAAACTTAGCACCATTCATTTTGATAACATGATTGACATAAAGTTCTCCCATAATAGTATCCAACTCTGGAACATCATATATAGGTATAACATCTATCGTTCCTTTCTTTTTCAATATATATAATTTTTGAATATTATACTGTGATAACAGTCCCCATAGATATACTTGGATTTGTGAAATAGAAAAATTCCGACTAGGATATTTATCTAAAATTGTTAATATAGCCAATCTTATGAAAGTTGGAGATAATTCAACTCTACGCTCAACAGGTCTTTCCGAAAAAATAAACTCTATCATAACTTTGTAAATTTCAAAGAACAATTCAACAATCTGGATGCAAGTTGATAATCCACATAGGAAGAAGACAAATCTAATTCTTCACTATCTTCGGGGAATTTAGCTTTTACTTTTCCTGTCAAATAATCAGCCAAGCCTAAGAAATCTTGCCGGGCTGACGTTGAGGATTCATAAATAGTCGGCATTCTTTTTGTTCTCTTATCAAATTCTCTTTTCATTAACTTTTGTAAATCGCCATCAAAAGCAGGATTACTATCTTTTATGCATTGAAAACTCCCCTCACCACGAATATAATCATCAATAAAGATCTTTACTTTGCTATCGACCTCATTTGGATACAGGACAGCACATTTGCGTCTAAGATTATCCATCCATTCAGAGTTTTCTTCACGAAATTTATCTATTTGTTCTTGTTCTATATCCAATTCATCATATTCATCCCATTTTTTAATCAAATCAACAGTTATATCATCCCTGCTATCATCCGATATTATTTCATTAAAGTTTTCCTCATCCTTCCACAGAAAATCACTATATGCGGCAGAATTATCACGAATATCAGTCAGATAACCCAACATATAATACCTGGAATGTCTATACAAGAAAATACCTGCTCCAGAACATCCACGACTAAGTTCCTCACCAGAGCAAACCTGCCCGTCGATTTGCAGATTCGAAAGATGCAAGCAATGATCACCTACTTTAGATACAGAGAAAAGCCTACCTTTCGAAGCAACTTTAGTATAACCTACAAACAGGAAAGTATCGTTCGGTACTATCATTTTTGCACGTTTCACTTTTTTTGCATAATCAAATCCGTCTTCAATCTTCTCTATCTCCAATACAGCATAATCACTTTCTCCAGTATCACTTTTCACAATGTCCAACACCTTATGTACCTTTTCTATAGACTCAGAATATTGAACTATAGATATTTCTTTGGGAGTAAATGGCAGATACTTATCAAAATTCTGGTAACAAATACAATGCCCTGCAGTCAATACATAAAAATGTCCATTATCAACGACAATAGTACCGGAACCTGTATTAGTTTCTCCAGAATCTTTTCTGCACACAATTTTCACAGCAAAATGCTGCATCTCTAAGAAATTCCATTCATCTCTCATAGCTTTAAACTGCTTACATTATCATGAACATCAAAATTATATTTAGAGAGCTCATCTTGTTGGATAAAATCACCAACCCTTTCCATTATCTTCTCCAAAGTATAATTAAAATACAAATGTCTTTTAACATTAAAGTTTCTACACGGATGACATAATATTTTCGCTATAGTTTCTCTATCAGGATGATAAGAGTTACCAGTACCCCCATCTGTAGATATGATAAATTTATCGCACTTAATCATATCAAGCAGTTCTACACAGATATTATTCCGGCTTCCATGATGTGAAACCTTCATACAATCAACACATAATGGGTTCGTAGAAGAATATCCCTTATTTTTCAAATATGCCACAACATTCTCCATTCTAGCATCTCCCAGCATCAGGATAGACTTACCATCACATTCCAGAATAAATGCTATAGAAGCTTTATTTATCAAATCTTTATTTACAGATACCTTTGGTGTATCATTAAAAGCTAATTTTTCCAAAGACTGTTGCTGGTTGATTATAATCCTATTAAGAGAAACCCTTACCCTACTGTCTTCACCATGTTCATTCTCCGCCTTTTCATACTCTTTCAGATTTCGCTCCAAATCATCTTTTGTTGGAGATATTACATTAATTCTACAAAAGCCCAAATCTCGTACTAATCCATCTGAAATATTTTCCTTCCATTCTAGCCCTCTTATATTTTGCAAAACAGAAGCCAAATCATGAGCTTCAGAATAAGAAATTCTGGTATCTATAGACGGAGCATTCAATTGATGCGCACAATTGCACCATATTTCCTTGACAGGAAATGGATTATCAGAAATACAAGTACAAATATACCTATAAAGACCAGCTATATGATCATGGTCGAAATGAGAAAGAACCATCAAATCTATGCACCCTATTGAACGCAATTTACGTACAATTTGAAGAGAAGTACTTTTCGGACCACCATCAACGACAACAGTACCCCTTTTTCCGTTATCTTCACAATATAGAATAAAAGAGTCTCCATAAGAAGCTTTGAGAATTTCTATAGACAAAGACATTGCTTAATTATTAAATTATACACCATTATAAACATTTGATTAGTAAGCATCCAACCCCTATGACAATACAACTCCATCCCCAGTGTTTACTGGGGATACAGGGTATTATAAGAAATTGGACTTTTCTGATTTTTAAATAGGTTTAACTAAAAGTGCCTCTGTCATCAAGGCATAATCCCTTCTTCCAGCTACAATCATGTCAAAGAATCCCCTGAAGAAATCCAGTGGAGCCATTGCCATTAGCTTGCAGGTTTCAACGAAAGTAAGGAAGGTCGCTATAACTCTGGCACCCTGCTCACTGAGGCTTGTTGCAACTTAGCAGAGAGCTTAATCTCGTTTTTCTCAAACTGTTTCAACAGTGCCGTCGCTTGCTGATAGAGGTCGTGTAAAACTGGTAGGGATTCCTCACCTCGATGCTTGACTATCTCTTTTTCTGTGCGACCCAATACTTGATTTTCAACTTCGACCTTATATAATATACCGATCAAGTCTATGAATGCCTGTGCCAAGGTATCCTTGTAGTCACGACTCGCCGAGACAAACAGTCTTCTAACGTGCGACCAGCAACATACCTATATATATTTATATATCCGCAGTAGAACCACCTATACCAGATGGCAGTTTATTCAATATTTCATCAAATGCATCCATATCAACTTTCATTATTAATAATTATACAGAAACTCCATTTCAATTCACCGAATACATATAATACTGCGCCATCTGGTAATCGAAGATGGTTACATTACCGGCATTTACCGTAACTGAGAAATATGTGGCGGTATGATAGTCAAAGCCATTGATGGTATTGCCAGACATCATCATGTTTACATAAGAGGCAGTAGAGTAATCAAAGAGGTTAGGGAGATAACCAGAGAGATAATTACTCCTCTGGTAATCATATACTGACAAGAAATTGCCAGTATGCGAAACACTCATCGGATGATAACCACCATTGGTAAAATCAAACACACTTGAAGCCACTCTGTTTGTCACCATTACATAAGAAGCTACGGCAACAGCTCTTCTAACATCAGCTATCATCTCTTCCCCCTCCCATATCATTAGAATGTACGTCATCCGTTTGAGGCGCAAGAGGAGGAACTGGTGATGGTGGTCTCATCCCATGCCCCTTTTGTTGCGCCATCATAATTTGACACTGAGTGGTTATAGTCTCAGTAGTCTGTTTTGCCTCATCCAATAACTTATGAATGCCTTTTGCCTCAGTTTCAGCCTTATTGAGCATTTCATCGGTCTTGAAGATAGAATATAACGAGAACACCAAGAAAATGATCATTAGGCAGCTCGCAGCAAACATAAGTACATTAAAATCCGCCTGTAGCTTATTGTATTCCAAATGCAAAAGAGCCTCTTGACGCTCTTGATGCTTATCAAGCAAAGCTTGAAGCTGGTCACTATTACCAGAACTCTTACTCTTCACATTCTTACTGCCGTTTAAGACCTGCTCAAACACCCAAGCATCCTTCCGTTGCAAAGCCACAATATCATTTTGCGCCTGCTTATAACAACAGGAAAGATAAGCAAATGTTGCACAAGACACAAGAATCACAAGAATGACACAAGCCACAAACCTATGCCTACCGCTAATCGTGAAGACTGATTTTGTTTGATTATTCTTTTCCATATAACTCCCTTATTATATTCTTTGGCACTTTGAAAATTCTCATTACCTTTGCGCCCATTCACTGGGCTTACAAGACTATCCGAAGATTCTTTCTGCGATAAACTTGGCTGGGAAAAGCAAGCCAACCATGAGGTAACCACTTGACAATCCCAGTTCTATCACCATCCGTTGCCACCATGCCTTACTGCAAGGCAATACCCAGCCTCCCCCCACCTTTCCCCAGGCGGTCCCATCCCGCAAAACATGGCGATGGCTTTGATGCCCCCGCCAACCTTATAGCGCAGCGGTTCCGAGCACCGGAGGGCGGTTACATCCCTAATCCCTATGGTAGGGATTTAGGGCTTGGGTATAGGGTAAGGACCCTCCCGCAGGGGAGGGACAGGTGGGGCTTACTTACCATACATATTCTCATAATACTTCTGATACTCCCCAGAAGTAACATGGTCCATCCATTCCTGATTTTCAAGATACCATTTTACGGTCTCTTCGATTCCCTCCTCAAACTGGAGAGATGGCTCCCAACCCAATTCCTTCTGCAACTTTCTAGAATCGATGGCGTAACGCATATCATGACCCTTTCTGTCTGTTACATAAGTGATGAGATCCATATCCTCGCCTTCCTTTCTACCGAGCAATCTATCAACAGTCTTGATAACCACCTTGATGATATCAATATTCTTCCACTCGTTGAAACCACCGATGTTGTAAGTCTCGGCAATCTTACCCTTGTGGAAAATCATATCGATGGCACGGGCATGATCCACTACATACAACCAGTCGCGCACATTCTCACCCTTACCATATACAGGCAATGGCTTGCGATGACGGATGTTGTTGATAAATAACGGAATCAACTTCTCTGGGAACTGGTATGGACCATAGTTGTTAGAGCAGTTGGTTACGATGGTAGGCATACCGTATGTATCGTGGAAAGCACGGACGAAGTGGTCTGAGCTTGCCTTGGATGCAGAATATGGAGAGTGAGGATTGTACTTGGTAGTCTCTACGAAGAACTCCTCGCCGTAAGCCTCGTGGTTCTTACCGCTGGATGCCTTGGTGGTGAAAGGAGCAGGAACGCCCTCAGGGTGAGTCATCTTCAATGCACCGTAAACCTCATCGGTAGAGATGTGGTAGAAACGCTTGCCCTCATATCCCTCAGGAAGACTCTCCCAGTAGATCTTTGCCGCCTGAAGCAGAGACAGGGTACCCATCACGTTGGTATGAGCAAAAGTGAATGGATC